>DASPMK010000043.1:0-14806 GCA_035627075.1 Azospirillaceae bacterium | reverse complement strand
ATGCGCGGATTGAGGACGCCATAGAGCACATCCACCAACAGGTTGACGGTCATCACCACCGTCGCAATCAACAGCACCCCGCCCTGGAGCGCCGGGTAATCGCGCCGGTTGATGGATTCGACCAGCCATTTGCCGATACCCGGCCAGGCGAAGATGGTTTCGGTCAGGATAGCGCCGCCCAGCAGCGTGCCCACCTGCAAGCCGATCACCGTCACCACCGGGATCAGCGCGTTGCGCAGCGCATGCAGGCCGATCACCCGTTTTTCGCGCAGCCCCTTGGCGCGGGCGGTGCGGATGTAGTCCTCGCCCAGCACCTCCAGCATGGAGGAACGGGTCATGCGCGCGATCACGGCCAGCGGAATGGTGCCCAGCACGATTGCCGGCAGGATCAGGTGCCGCAACGCCGACCAGAACGAGACCGGCTCGTCCGACAGCAGCGTATCGACCAACAGGAAGCCGGTCACCGGCTCCACGAAATACTCGAACCCCAGCCGCCCCGACACCGGCGTCCAGCCCAGGTTGACGGAGACGGTAATGATCAGCAGCAGGCCCCACCAGAAGATCGGCATGGAATAGCCGGTCAGGCTCACCGCCATCACCCCGTGATCCAGGGCGGAGCCGCGCTTGACCGCCGCCAGCACCCCGACCGGCAAGCCGATCAGCGCCGCCAGCAGGATGGCGACAAGCGACAGCTCGATGGTGGCGGGAAACAGCGTCAGGAACTCGGACAGCACCGGGTTGTGGGTAACCAGGGAAACTCCGAGATCGCCGTGGAGCACGCCGCCGACGTAGTCGAGAAACTGCTTCCACAACGGTTGGTCGAGACCAAGTTCGTGGCGGAAGTGGGCCAGCCGTTCCGGCGAGATGCCGCGTTCGCCCACGCGCACCTCGATGGGGTCGCCGGGAACGAGGCGGATCAGCACGAAGCTGAGGAAGGTGACGCCGAGGAAGGTGGGGATCACCATGCCCACGCGCGTCAGGATGAAACGGAGCATTCGCGTTCTTCACCGAAACCGCCCCCTCTCCCGCGCTTGCGGAGAGAGGGAGGCGGAGAGGCCGATTATTGCTTCAGATCGACGCCGGCGAAGGGATGGAGCCCGAACGGGTCCATCTTATAGCCGACCACTTCCTTGCGCACCGGCATGTAGACCATCGAATGGGCCAGCGGTACCCAGGGTGCCTCGTCGTGGAAGATCACCTGGGCGTCCTGGTAGTATCTGGTCCGTTCTTCGATCTTGGCCGTCCGCTTGGCCTTGATCAGCAAGTTATCAAAATCCCTGTTGCACCAGTGGGAGATATTGTTGCCGCCGGGGCGGGCCGCGTCGCAGCCGGCCAGGACGTACATGAAGTTATCGGGGTCGCCGTTATCGCCGGTCCAGCCCATGATGCCCGCCTGGTGCTCGCCCGCCTGCAGGCGCTTGCGGTACTCGCCCCATTCGAAGCTGACGATCCGGGCCCTGACACCCACCTTGGCGAGGTCCGCCTGGATCATTTCGGCGGCGCGCCGGGCGTTGGGCATGTACGGGCGCTGCACCGGCATGGCCCACAGATCGGTATCGAAGCCGTTGGGATGTCCCGCCTCGGCCAGAAGCTTCTTCGCCCCTTCCGGATCATAAGGATAGTCCTGGATCTGCTCGTTATACGACCACATGGTCGGCGGGATCGGGTTCTTGGCCGGAATGCCAGCGCCCTGATACACCGCGTCCACTATGGCCTTCTTGTCGATGGCCATGTTGAAGGCCCGGCGCACACGCACGTCGTTGAACGGCTTTTTCTCGACGTTGAGACCGATGTAGCCGACGTTCAACCCTTCCTGCTGCATCAGGTTGACGGCCGCGTCCTTCTTCAGGGCCGGAAGATCGGCCGGGTTGGGATAGGCCATGACGTGGCACTCGCCCGCCTTCAGCTTGGCGTAGCGCACGGCGGCATCCGGGGTGATGGCGAAGACCAGATTGTCGAGCGGCTGCTTGCCGCCGAAATACTCGGAGAACGCCTTGTAGCGGATCACCGCGTCCTTCTGGTAGCCGACGAACTGGAACGGCCCAGTGCCGATGGGCTCCTGGTCGATCTTTTCCGGCGTGCCCTTCTTCAGCAGCGCGTCGGCGTACTCGGCCGACATGATCGCGGCGAACGGCATCGCCAGATTGGCGATGAACGGCGCCTCCGGCTGCTTCAGCGTGATGCGGACGGTGTAGTCGTCCACCTTCTCGATGGATTGCAGCAGGTCTGGCATGGACATGTCGTTGAAGTAGTCGTACGCGCCGCCGGACACCTTGTGGAAGGGGTGCTCGGGCTTCCACTGGCGCTCGAACGACCACAGCACGTCATCGGCGTTGACGTCGCGCGTCGGCTTGAAGCTGTTGCTGGCGTGAACCTTCACGCCCTTGCGCAGGGCGAAGGTGTAGATCGTGCCATCCTCGGACACCGTCCAGGACGAGGCCAAGCCGGGAATCACCTTTGTCGTGCCCCGGTCGAACTCGACCAGATTGTTGTAGACCGGGAGCGCCACATCCTGGCTGGTGCCGGTAGTGTTCAGCGACGGGTTGAAGTTCTCCGGGCTGCCCTCGGAGCAGTATACCAGCGTCTTGGCCGCCATGGCCGGTGCGGCGAAACCCAGTGCCGCCGCCATGCCAAGGCCCGCGCCCAGAAGTATTTTCTTCAATTGTGCCTCCCCTGGAACTGATGGAACCGTTCGAGTGGTTGGATTGGCAAAGAAATTATTGCGCACAAACATCCATTCTAGAGACGCGCCTGGGCAGCCTGTCAACGGCCGTATACCCCACCTTGGGTAGCGAAGGGTCACAGCCTGAAGCCGGGCGGCGTACACCCCCTTTTTCCTGCCGCCCTGTGCCCAAGGCGCCACGGAGCGGAACTTTCACGAACGGCGGCCGGTTGTGGGGAGGAAAAAACACCTGCCCAGCGTTGGAGACCGCCATGAAGCTCAGGGACATCATGACCAAGGACGTGGAGGTTGTGCGGCCCGATTCCGCCCTCCAGGAAGCCGCCCGGATGATGCGCGACGCCGACACCGGCTTCCTGCCGGTATGCGACGGCGAACAGTTGATCGGCACGGTGACCGACCGCGACATCGCCATCCGCTCCACCGCCGAGGGCCAGGACCCCAGTTCCGCCAAGGTGCAGGAGGTGATGTCGGAGGAACTGGTCTTCGCCTACGAGGATCAGGATTCAAACGAGGCCGCGCAGATCATGGCCGAGAAGCGGATACGCCGCCTGCCGGTGGTCAACCGCGAGAAGCGGCTGGTCGGCGTGGTATCCCTCGGCGATCTCGCGACCCAGACGCCGGACGACGACGTGGTCGGCCAGACCATTCAGGATGTCTCGCAGCCCGGCGGCCAGCACAGCCAGTCCTAAGCCGGACCAGGAAAGTGAGGCGGCCCCGCCGCCTCACCCTTTCATAGACAGGGCGCCCGCCCGCGGTGATGGTTCGCTCGGGTCGGCAGGTTTCCAAGCCCTTGCGTGCGGAGCTTGGAGAGCGAACGGATTAGCTCACGCCCACTCCCCTCAGATACTTGCCGTACTCCCTGTCGGAATTCTGGATGTGGTCGGTCAGCCACGTCACCAGAAAGCTGAGCAGATCGAGGCTGAGCGACATCGTCGCCCCCCGCTGCAACCGCCCCTGGAGATCGCCGAGTTGGCGCATGAGGTCGCGATGCTGCTGGCGGTGAGCGAAGAGGTCGGGGTAGCCATGCTCGTGCAGAAGCTTCTCTTCACGGCTGAGATGCCCGGCCGTGTACTCCGCCAGACGGTCCAGCGTCGACGAGAGGAGGCCCTTGGCTCGCCCTGCCTTCACGGCGTCGGCGAACTCATTGAGGAGGCGGAGCAACTCCTGGTGCTCCTGATCCATCAGCGCGACACCCACGCTGAACTCTTCGGTCCAGGTAATAGATGGCATGGAGAAGAATCACCTCCCTGGAGCGGCACCGTTCCGGTAACGACACTCTACAGCAATCTCCTTTCATGGCGCGGGTACCAAAGGTCGCAGGACCGGATCCTTTCCGCCTCCCACCATCGGTTTTGTAACCATCCCGTCCTTGGCGCGCTTCATCGCGCCAATCCCGAGGCTTCGGCGCCGAGCGTCCGCACGAGCCTTGCAACCACCATCAATGAGATGGCCCAGGGGGCTGAGAAAAGGTTGAGTGCCGGGTGAAGGCGGGGTTAAGTGGAGCGCATCGGCCTGTTCGAACCCGCCCCGAGACCCGCGTGACCTCCGCTGTACCCTTTGTCCTGTGCGCCGACGATTACGGCCTGGCTCCCGGTGTCAGCCGCGCCATCCTCGATCTGATCGGGCGTGGCCGGCTGTCGGCGACCAGTTGCATGACCGTCACACCCTTCTGGCGCGAACACGCGGCCTGGCTGAAGCCTCTGGCGGACAAAGCCGATATCGGTCTGCACCTGACCTTCACCGACCATGCGCCCTTGGCCCCGCGACCTTCGACCGCCCCCGGCGGCCACTTCCCCGCCATCGGGGCGCTCATCAAGCGGGCCTACCAGGGGCGGCTCGACGGTGCCGAGATCCGGGCCGAAGTCGCCCGCCAGATCGATGCCTTCACCGACGCTTTCGGCAGGCCGCCGGCCTTTCTCGACGGCCACCAGCACGCCCATCTGCTGCCGACCTTGCGCGACGCGGTGGTGGAAGCCGCCCGACGCCTGCCCGGCGCCTATGTCCGCAACTGCGCCGAGCCTTGGGCGGCGGTGATGCGGCAGGGAGTGGAGACGCCCAAGGCTCTGGTGATCAGCGGCCTGGGAATCGGTTTCCGGCGGCTGGCGCGTCGGCGCGGGTTGCCGATGAACCGGCGGTTTCGCGGGGTGTACGACTTCTCCGGCCGGATTCCCTTCGACAACCTGATGGCGCGCTTCACCGCCGACCTCGCACCCGGCACGCTGATCATGGTCCACCCCGGAGCGGTGGACGACGACCTGCGCGCCGTCGACCGCGTCACCGACCAGCGGGCGGTGGAGTACGCCTACCTCAAGGGGGAGGCATTCGGGAAGCTGTTGGAAAAACAACGGTTGCGGGTGGCGCGATTCGGCGGCTGAGGGGAATCATACAGGCGGCGTTTGATTGCTTCTATGATCTGCCGCCCGCATGCCCCTGTCGCCCCTTGCTGCGCAAGGCCCTGTCGGGTTTGAACCAAAGCCATCAAGCGCCTTTGGTATCACTCCCCCGCTCCTTCGCCCGCTCCAACTCCATCTCACGCAGCTTGTGCCGCTGGACCTTGCCGGTTTCGGTCCGCGGCAAGCCCTCCAGAAACTCGATGGCGCGGGGGTACTTGAAGGGGGCGAGTTGCTCCTTCACGTAGTCCTGCAACACCGCCGCCAGCCTCTCGGTGGGCCGGAACCCCGAGCGCAGCACCACGAAAGCCTTGGGGATCGAGCCGCGCTCGGGATCGGGCGACGCCACCACCGCCACCTCGTCCACCGCCTCGTGGTCGAGCAGGACCTCCTCCACCTCCAGGCCGGAGATGTTGTAGCCGGCCGACACGATCATGTCGTCGGTGCGGCCCTGGAACCAGAAATAGCCGTCGCCGTCCATCACGAAGCTGTCGCCGGTGAGGTTCCAGCCCTGGCGTACGTAATCGGCCTGCCGGGGATCGTCGAGATAGCGGCAGCCCACAGGCCCTCTGACCGCCAGCCGTCCGGCCGTTCCCGGCGCCACCGGCCGCATCGCATCGTCCACCACCATGGCCTCGTAACCCGGCACCACGCGGCCGGTAGCGCCGGGGCGGACTTCGGCGGCGCGGGCGGAGATGAAACAGTTGAGCATCTCGGTCGAACCGATCGAGTCGGTGATGACCAGTCCGGTCAGCCGCCGCCACGTCTCCAGCGTCGCCGCCGGCAGGGCCTCGCCCGCCGACACGCAGCCGCGCAAGGACGACAGGTCATGATAGCTCACCAGTGCCGACATCGCCCGGTAGGCGGTGGGAGCGGTGAGGCACAGAGTGGCCCGGTATTCCTCAATGGCGTGGAGCAGAAGTTCCGGCGTCGGGCGCTCCAGCAGCACCGAGGTGGCTCCCACCCGGAGCGGAAACAGCAGCAGGGCGCCCAAGCCATAGGCGAAGGACAGAGGTGGCGACCCGCAGAACACGTCGTCGGGGCCGGTATCGAGAATCGAGCGCGGCGACAGGTCCGCCACCGCCAGAAGATCGCGGTGGCAATGCACCGCCGCCTTGGCCTTGCCCGTGGTGCCCGAGGTGAAGGCGATCAGGCAGGGATCGTCGGCGGCGGTATCCACGGCGGTGAAGTCGGCGGGCTTGGCCGCCATCCGCGCCTCCAGGCTGTCGGCCCCGCCGCCGTTGAAGGGCACGACGGTGCCCAGCACGGGCGCGCGCTCACGCACCGCCGCCAGTTCGGCGATCAGCCGATGATCGCACAACGCCAGACGAACCTGCGCCTTGTCGACGATGTAGACCAACTCGCGGACGCGCAGCAGCGGCATGGTGGCGACGGCAATACCGCCGGCCTTCACCACCGCCAGCCAGCAGGCCACCAGCATGGGATGGTTGGGCGCGCGCAGCAGCACCCGGTTGCCTGGCACGAGGCCGAAATCCTCCACCAGCACGCGGGCAATGCGGTTGACGGTTTCCAGCAGGCGCCCATAGGTCCAGATGCCGGACGGCGCGAGCAGGCATGTCCGCTTTTCCCCACCGCTGGCGACGTGGGCGTCGAGCAACTCGCTTACCGCATTGAGACGTTCGGGATCGTCTATCCCTGTCCGCGAAAAGATCAGGGTGGGCCACAATTCGCGCGGCGGCAAGCGATCGCGGACAAAGGTATCAAGGTGAGCGCTGGCGGTCATCGCGGCTCCGTCAGCCGGCTGCCAAACGGGCCGAGCGTTTCAGCTGGGCCAAAAGCGTCATCAGCTGGGCGGTTTCCTCACGCCCCAGGGCGGCCAGAATGTCGACCAGCCACGCCTCGTACCGCGCCGCCATTGCCTGGAAGCTCTCGCGGCCGGTCGGGGTCAAACGCAGGAAGTGGGTGCGCCGGTCACCCGGAAGGGTGAAGCGCTCCACCAGTTCCTCGCGCTCCAGCCGGTCGGCCAACCCCGTGACGCTGCCGCCGGTGACCATCAGCCGCTTCGACAGGTCCCCCATGCTGAGACCGTCGGGCGCCTTGCTGAGGTGGGCCAGCAGATCGAACCGTGCGGGCGTGATGCGGAATTCGTCACGCAGATGGGCGCGCAGGATTTCACCAACCAGGGCGGCACTGGCCGACAGCCGGAGCCACAGCCGCATTTCGGGGCGAGCCGCCGTGTCGGCCGCCGCCTCCGCGTCGAGGTCGGCGTCACCCGCGGCGGCCTCGCCAAGGCCATCGAGGGGAATGGGAGACAGCGATCCCTTCATGACGGCCCCGCGCAAATCCAGGATCACGAAACGCCAAGATAGATGTCGATCTCGTCCTGCTCCATCACATGGGCAGCGCCGTGGATGATACCGTTCATCACCTGGATAATCTTGTGGATCATCTCCACCGAAACCTGACAATCGAAACGCAGACGTTCATCATCGGCCACCTGAATCGACAGGCCCATCTTTTCCACGGTGAAGCGAATCACCGCGTTGATCTGGATGATGGACTCCTCGAACGGCCTTTTGAACTTGTTGGGAACGTGCTCATACGCGGAGATGGCCTTCTCCTTGTCGGAGAAGCCGGAGTCGCGAAAATGCTCCTGATAGGTCTTGGGCTGCCAGATGAGGCATTCTTCCAGCATCATCGGCATGTCCGGCACCATCTCGATCAGCATCACGATTTCGTTGAAGTGATTGAGATAGTCGGTAGCCAGCAAGGTCTTATCGGAGATGTTCGTCCCCCTCACCCTCTCGCGATAAGCGAGAAAATCGGCAAGCTCCTCGGGCGGAATGCCTTCGAGGATAAGGGGATCGATGTCCGCGGCCATCATCGCGGTATCTTCGGCGCCCTGTGTCAGCGTCGTTCTTCCCTAAATCGTCATTCGGTGCCGTAAAGGCACGAATCCAGCCATTCCTGAAGATCGCGAACCGTCGCCCCGGCGGTCACGGCCCGTGCCATCGCGTTAACCAAAGCTTGGCGCGGCCCCTCCTCCAGGAGCCCCCACAACTCCTCTACCGCGGATCGGGCCTTTACCATCTCTTCCGTCATGCCTTCCGCTCCACAGCCCGCATCGGTTCAGGCAGTATTACCTTCCGACACCACCCCTTGGCCGTGCCGAACTGTACGCCGCATCCGTCTGTCTGTCATCCCTAACGATGGCTGCGCAACCTCGCAGACCTGCGGTCCAGAAACCATAATAAGCCGTCACCCGCCCGGCCGGCGTCAAACGATTGTTTTGCGGCATGGTCGGCAGCGCGAACAGTCGAGTGATTCAGGAAGCGAACACTCGATTATTTGTTGTACTTTCCACTCCTGCGCCTCAGTTCCGATTGGCCGTCAAAACGACAAATCCGATATAAACACCACGATATTTCAATCAACATTATAAAATTTACAATTATATAAGTGACATCCGTAGTAACAAATCGGCAACTTTCCATTCTTCAATCGAAGTATTACCAATATATCCTGGAATTAATTGGCTTTTCATAGACGGGAGCAGTATTCTATAAAGACAAAAACGCGGAGGAAAAATGGCTACGCCCGCCGAAAGATTGTTGGCGCACCTGCCGTACCTTCGGCGCTATGCGCGGGCGCTGACTGGGTCCGTGATCATGGGTGACGAGCTTCTAACCAACGCCGTGGAGGTAGCGCTGGCCACCCCCGGCGATCATGGGTTGGGGACTCGTGACTCGCGCCTGCCGCTCTACCGCTTGCTGGGCACGCTCTTCGACACCCTGCCGGCGACGGCGGCTTCCACACCGGCGCACCCCTTGGAGGTGACGCTGGCCGAGTTGGGCGAAACCACCCGCCGCCTGTTTCTGCTGGCCAGCCTGGAGGAACTGCCGGTGGCCGACGCCGCTGCCGTTGTCGGCCTCTCGCCCGAGGACGGCCACGACCGCCTGGCCCACGCCCGCACCGCCGTAGCCGGTCGGATGGCCGCCCATGTGCTGGTGGTGGAGGATGACGCCATCATCGCCTTCGATCTGACGGAAACCGTGCGCGCCATGGGCCACACCGTCTGCGGTGCGGCGGCCACCATGGATCAGGCCCTGGAACTGGTTCGCACGCAAAAGCCGACACTCGCCTTGCTTGACGTGCGGCTTGCCCAAGGCGGCAGCGGCATCACCATTGCCCGGCACCTGCGTGAAAATCACCACATTCCGGTGATCTTCGTCACCGCTTTCCCCGAGGACCTTAAGAGCCAAGGGCTCAACCGCTTGGGGTCCGTGGTCGCCAAGCCCTTCACCCGCGACCAGATCGAACGGGCGATCACCCGCGCCGTGTTCGCGGTACCGGACAAGCCGCCGCCGTTTCAAACCGGGGCGGATAGCCTCAAACCATGACCGCCCGCCCCGGTTCCGTCGGACGCTGACGCCTACTTGAACACCACGGTCTTGGTACCGTTGAGCAGAATGCGGTGTTCGGTGTGATACTTGACCGCGCGGGCCAGCACGATGTTCTCGATGTCGCGGCCGACGTGGACCAGATCGTCCGGCGTCAGGGTATGGTCCACCCGCTCCACCTCCTGGTCGATGATCGGCCCCTCGTCCAGTTCGGGCGACACATAATGCGCGGTGGCGCCGATCAGCTTCACCCCGCGGGAGAACGCCTGATGGTAGGGCTTGGCGCCGCGGAAGCTCGGCAGAAACGAGTGATGGATGTTGATGGCGCGCCCCCGCAGCTTCGCGCAGAGCTGCGGCGACAGAATCTGCATGTAGCGGGCCAGCACCACCAGATCGACCCTCTCCTCTTCGATCAGCTCCGACAGCTTGGCCTCCTGGGCTCCCTTGTCGGTCATCGGCAGGTAATGGAACGGGATATTATGCCACGCCGCCAGCTGATAAAAGTCACGGTGATTCGATACGATGGCCGGAATCTCGATGTCCAGAGCCCCGGTGCGATAGCGGTACAGGAGGTCGTTCAGGCAGTGGCCGAACTTGGACACCATGATCAGCACGCGCGACTTGCGACGACTGTCGACCATCTTCCAGTTCATCTTGAAGCGCTGACCGACTGCCTCATCGAACTGGGTTTCCAGCTCCGCCTGCGTCAGACCGCCGGGCACGGCGGAGAAGGCGGTGCGCATGAAGAACAGGCCACTGTCGTGATCGCCGAACTGCGCACTGTCGAGAATGTTGCAGTTGCGCTCGGCCAGGAAGCCGGACACCGCGTAGACGATGCCGACGGCGTCGGGGCAGGACAGGGTCAGGATGTAGGTGCGAAGCTCAGAGCTGATGTTTTCAGACGACATGGCCACCGGACTATAGGGAATTGTTGCCGTGGAAGGTCGGGGCGTATTCCCTAGCACGAAAGGACCCGGCGCGCATCCGGTGAGTTGCGGATCTGCCCCCTGAAACACCGAGGGGGGCTCTGGCGCCCCCCTCTAATGGCCGTCACCACGCCGCCGGAATGGTTTCAAGCTGGCGACGCAGACTCGACGCCTCCTGGCGCAACGCGGCGATGCGGGAACGATCGGGCCGGTCGCGCCGACGCTCCTCCTCGATCTTCTCCTCGACACGGACTTTTTCCTCGCGGAGGATGCTGATCAGCGTGCTTTTCATCTCCCACCTCCCGAAGCTTTCTAAGGAAGACATGGAGTGATTCGGGGGAACCGGCAAGCGGGCGAAGGACAGCTGTCCGTACTACTTTCGCCGTGACCCTCTTGAGCCTTGACAGCCAGTGCGGAAAACCCTCTGTAGTACCCCCTTGGCAGAGGTTGAGCCGGGCTGAAGGTCGCCTTGATGAACCGCAGGATCATGCTTCGCACGGCGCTGGGCCTGACGATCGCCGTCAGCGGGCTGGGACTGTGGCCGGATAAGGCCGACGCTGCCGAGGCGCGGCCCGCCAAGGGCAAGGCCCTGCCGCTCAAGCCGCCCTTTTCTCCCTCCCCGCCGCGCCACAAGCCGCGCCCGCCGCGACTGGTGATGATCGACCCCGGCCACGGCGGCCATGACCCTGGCGCCATCGGAGCGCGCGGTACCTATGAGAAGGATGTCGCACTCGACTTGGCGATTCAGGTGGCGCGTTTCCTGGGACAGCGGGCCGGCGTGACCGCCCAGCTTACCCGTACCCGCGATGTCTTCCTGCCGCTGGCCGAGCGGGTGGGCCGCGCGCGGGCCGCGCGCGCCGACTTTTTCTTGTCCATCCACGCCGACAGCGCCCCCAACCGCGAGGCGCGGGGGCTGTCGGCCTACACTGTCGCCGAAAAGGCGTCCGACGACTTCGCCAGCGCGCTGGCCAAGCGTGAGAACCTCGCCGATGGCCCGTCGGGCCTCAACCTGAAGGACACGGACAAGCAGGTGGCGGCCATCCTGGTGGATCTCGCCGCCCGTCATACGCTCAACGCCGCGCGCATGGCCCAGGCCGGTCTGGTGCAGGGCGTGGGCCGTGACCTGCGCTTGCTTGACAATCCCGTGCGTTCGGCCAATTTCGCCGTGCTGAAGGCCCCCGACATACCGTCGGTGCTGGTGGAAACAGGTTTTTTGTCCAACAAGGAGGACGAGGCGTTGCTGCGCCATCCCGCATCGCGCCGTGACATCGCCCGGGTTCTCGCCCGTGAGATGGGCGCCCTCCTGACATCAACCCCCTTCGCATGATCGCGACCGGCCCCGCAACAAAGTCAGGTCCCGCCATGAAACGGATTGTTGACGCTTGCCATTGCCCGTCCCCCGTGCCCTCCTCCCGCCTGGATTCCCTGACTGAGAGAGGATCGGCCGTGTCCGTTCGCCCGCCCCGCCGCCCCCATCGCCGTCTGGCGACCTTGGTCGCGCTTGGCCTTGCCGCCGTGGGCACCGCCGGCTGCGCCCCGGTAATCGTCGGCGGCGCGGCCGCCACCACCATCGCCGCCACCGAGGAGCGCGGCATTGGCGGGGCGATCAGCGACGCCGAAGTCCAGGTGACCATCAACCACCTGTGGCTCCAGCACAGCGTGGACATGCTCCGCCGGCTCAACATGACCATCGACCAGGGCCGGGTGCTGCTGACCGGCCGCGCCATCTCGCCGGAGGAGCGGATGGACGCCGTGCGACTGGCGTGGCAGGCCAAGGGGGTGAAGGAGGTCATCAACGAGATCGAGGTCGGCAACGGCGAGGGCATCGCCGACACCGCCAAGGACACCTGGATTTCGACCCAACTGCGCGCGCGCCTCGTCGGTGACAAGTATGTGGCGAGCAACAACTACAGCATCGTCACCTTCAATCAGGTGGTCTACCTGCTGGGCGTGGCCCACGGCCAGACCGAGTTGGACGCCGCCAGCAACCATGCCCGTTCGATCCCCTACGTGAAGCGCGTCGTCAGCTATGTCCGACTGCTCTGAGCCCGCGCCGGGCTCCCCCCGATTCCGCCTGTCCTGGCTGGCCGCGCTGCTGACGCTGTTCGCGGTGGTGGCCGGCGTGATACCCGCCATCAGCCCCGCCGTCGCCCAGGACATCTCGGGCGAGGCCAACGGGCAGTTCGTCCGGGCCATGCTGATCATCCGGCAGGCCGACGTCACCTATGATTGGGCGGAGGAAGGCCGGCTCCTGCGCGACGCCGAGAAGATCCTGGACGGCATCATCGCCGACCATCCCGACAGCGCGCTGGCGGTGCAACTCGTCACCAATCAGTTCATCGGCGATTTCGACATCTATAACTTCCGCAGCCGGGTGCGCTCGCTGGCCTGCAACGAGCCGCTCACCTCGCTGTGCTTCCTCCAGCGCATCTCGACGCTGCTGCCTCCCCTGGAGACGCCGATCACCTCGGCGCGCTGGGACTGGCTGTCGCTGGCCGTGGCCTACCACCACCTGGGCGATCCGGCACGCGCGCGGGAAATCATCGCTCCGTTTCTCCAGGCGGTGCGCCGGGGCACGGCGTCGGATGCCGGCGAGCCCGATCTGTTCGTGGCCCGCGCGCTGACGCTGACCGGCGAAACCACCATCGCGCTGGAGGTCACGCGGAGCATTCCCGACTGCTCCACCCGCCTCTACAACCTTGCCGACATCGCCGAGGCCGCCGACTGGCGGGGCGACCGCGCCATGGTTTCATCGCTCGCCGCCGAGATGCGCGCGTACGCCCAGGAGCATACCTGCTCGGCCGAAATCGGGCTGGCGGTGCAGACGCTGGTGAAAGCCGGCCGCGAGGACGACGCCCGCGCGCTCCTCAAGCAATCGCTGGAGCAGCAACAGGGCCGGGGCCGCGAACTCAAGAAGAACTGCTGCCCACCCGAGCTGGCGGTGGCGGCGGCCGAGATCGGCGAGCCCAACCAGGCGCTGGCCGTGCTGCGCGAAGCCCAGGATGAAAACCCGTGGGCGGTGCCGGCGGTGATCGGCCGGCTGTCGCGGCGCGGCGAAACCCAACTGCCGCTGGCCTACGCCGAGCAGGTCAAGGACGTCGAGGTCCGCGCCGAGTCTTATGCCGAGCTGATCGAAGCGGCGCTGAAGCGCGGCGACGCCAAGACTGCCGACGAGGCCACCAAGCGCCTGATCCACCTCGCCGACGATGGCACCACGCGACGACCCGGCCTTTTGGCCCAGCGCGCCCGTGTTGAAAAGCTTCTATTCAGTGATCAGCGTTGGCGGAGCACCTACCTCCAGGCGCTCACCTCGGCCGAGCGCGCCACCACCTTCGCCCGCCGCGACATCGGCGTGCCGCTCCTGACCTCGCTCATGCGGATCGAAACCGGCCTGCCGCTGCTCGACTGAGCGGCCGGAATTCCAAAGCCCCCTTCCGCTGGCGGAAAGGGGCTTCGGGGATGGTCACGCCGCCCGGTTGATCTGAATACGGCGAATCTGGCTCCTGCCGGCCTCGGTCTTGGGTAGGGTGACCGTCAGCACGCCCTTGTCGAAACGGGCGTCGACCTTTTCCGGGTCCACGGTGTCGGGCAGGCGGAAGGAGCGGTTGAAGGTGCCGTAGCTGCGCTCCATCAGGTGGTAGTTCTGCTTCCTCTCCTCGCGTTCGGCCTTCTTCTGTCCCCTCAGCGTCAAGGCGCCGTTGGCGATGGTGACGTCGATGTCGTTCTCGTCGAGTCCGGGCAGGTCCGCCGTGATGGTCAGCGAGTCCTCGGTTTCGGCGATATCAACCCTGGGGCTCATCTCCATGCCCATACCCATCATCATCGGCCGCATGAACTCGCCCATAGCCATCGGCGGGCGCATCAGCGAGAGCGGCTGGAAGGCGTTCATGAAGCTGTCGAACACCCGGTCCATCTGGGCGCGCAGGTCATAGAACGGGTCGAAGCGCTGCGGCATGCCCGAGGGCTGTCCTCCGGTCTGGCCGCCCGAAACCTGGCCGCCGCCCTGCTGCGTCGACGGCATGCCGGACGACTGTTGCTGCTGGTTCTGGGTGTCGTCGCGCCCTTTTTCCTGATCCCTGGCCATGTTCCTTCCTCCTTGTCGTCTTCTTGGTCCCGGTGCCCGCCCAAGCGTCGGGCGTCTATCGAGACATGGGGTGACGGGCCACGCGGCACATGACCCACCGAAGGAGGATGCCCTCGCCGTCAGGAAGGCTACATGATGTCTTTCGGCACGCTCAGAAGTTCCCGGCGGATGCGCCCCAGGCTCGGCCGGTTTTCCGGGGAGAAGGCGACGGGGCGGCACAGGTGCATGGCGGTAACCCCCACCCGTGCGGTTAAAAGTCCGTTGACCAGCCCTTGCCCGACCCGCGTCGAGACGGCCGCCGCGAGCGAACCGCTCAGCGCCTCCACCGCTACGTGATGAGCGCTTTCCGCCACCCCCGCCAC
>DASPMK010000042.1:0-2508 GCA_035627075.1 Azospirillaceae bacterium | reverse complement strand
ACTCGTCACGCAACTGCGCCTGTTTTGCCAGCAGGCGGTCCTTGGCTTCTCGACGATCCCTTGTCTTGAGGCTTCCTCTAAGCTCCCTCCTTCCCCCATACGCCGGCCACAGGTCAGTCGGTACGTAGACACGGTAGTAGTACACCCCGCCCCGACGGTAGATGTTCGGACCACCTGCCCGCTTGCTCGTAGTAGCCATAGCCCTTACGGCACACCTTTACGGCACAATTATGAAAAGGTAAGCCGTTGTAAACACAATAAATTTATGAATTTCAATGGCTAAGGATGGGTACCTCTTTCCCTCCCGTAGGGGACGCCAATCTCGTACAAAACTGGGCACCGGCAACGCCTCGTCCGGCGTAGTTTCCGCCGCACAGCGGACGAGAACCCCTTTCGACCCTCGCACCGTCGCCTCTTCAGCAGAGACCGTCACCCTGTCAATGAGGGCGTGAAGGTACGTCCGGCGCTGTGCGGCATCGTCGGCGTCGCGATGGTTGCTGAGATTGATCGCGAAAGCGCCCAAACGTTCGCGAGTCAGCCCGGCGCCACGTCACCAGCATGGCGTTCGCTCAGCCGAATCTCCGTCGACATCTCGTCGCGCTGTAGCCAACTGAGCCAGCCGCTCGCGGACCAGGGAATCATCCAGGTCGGCCATGCCGGTTTCCAGCAATTGCAGCAGGCGTCGGGTGCCCGCTTCCGCCGCAGCAAGTCACGGCGCAGCTCGACCAGGCGGGCTTGGCGGGACTGTTCGGCGGCGGCATCGGTCGCCAGCTCCGGCGCCAGCAGGCCGGCCAGGAAATCGGGAACGAGGAGATGGCGGACGGCCTGCAGCACCATGTCGTCGAGGTGCTGCATCGGCAGCGTCCGGCCGGGGCAGACGCTCTTACCCATGCGCTGCCGTCGAGCAGGTTTAGTAGCGGTACCGGCCGCTCTTGCCGGTCCGGATGGTCAGTCCGCCGCCGCACCAGCCGCAGGTGGCCAGGCCCGTCAGCAGGGTTGTGCCGGACACGACGCGCGGCGGCGTCACCCTCGGGTTTCGCGCAGAAAGGATGGCGCCGACCTTGGCGAAGTCCTCTTCACTCACGATTGGCGGCACCGGGAGGGAGATCCACTCGGAGGCCGGCTTGCGCTCGCGGGTTCGGCTGTTGACCATGTTGAAGTAGTGGCGGCCGACATAGCTCTCGCGGGTGAGGAGGCGGTGCACCAAGCCGACGCTGAACGGCCGGCCGCGCAACGAGATGCCGCGGCTGTTGAGCGTCGCGGCGATCATCTTGATGCCCATCGGCGCCTGGCCCGGCTCGCCGCGCAGGACCCAGGCGAACATCGTGCGCACCGCCGCCGCCTCGGCTGGATTGATCTCCAGTACCTTCTTCTGTTTCTCGCCGCGCTGCTCGACCACGACCGTGCGGTAGCCGTAGGGCGGCCGGCTGCCGTTCCAGTGCCGCCGCGGGCATTCTCCTTCGTGGAACGCAGGGTGTGCTTCGCGTTATCCCTCGACTGGTACTCGTCGAACAGCGCGATGATCTGGCGGATCATGTTGCTGGTCGGATCGTCGCCGCTCTCCTGGGTCACCGATTCCAGCCGCACCCCGGCCTTCTGCAGCCGCCGGACGTAGTATTCGGACAGGAAGGCATCCCGGAAGAAGCGGCTGAAGCTGTGGACGAGCACCAGATCGACCGGCCGGCCGCGGCCGGCCGGTCGATCATGGCCTGGAACACCGGGCGGTTCTCGTCGGTCCCCGAAGCGCCGGGTTCGGTGAATTCCCGGACGATGGTCCAGCCCCGCTGTGCGCAATAGGCTTCGGCCTGGCGGCGCTGATCGGGGATCGACAGGTCGCGGTCCGCCTGGCGTGCGGTCGACACCCGGAGATAGGTACAGACGCGCATGCGGAATTCCTTTCGCACGGATCGGCGTCCGGCAAGGATAAGGACATAGCGGAGGGAGGACCAGTCGTCCGGCCGGCAGATGCCTGAGTGCGAACGGGGCCGCTAAGTGCGGAGGGTGATCTCGATCGCCTCGGTACCGACGACGATCTTGCAGGAGCACCGGGCTCGCGGTTTCCCGGGGCGGGGTCTTGCGCGGATCGGCCTCGGCCGGCAACTGGGCGACCGTGGCGAAGATGGCCTGCGGGACGATCGGCGGCACCGGCACCCGAATTCATTTCTCCGGTGCGCGCAAGGTTCCGGTCCGTGTTTCCATGCGGCCGTAGATGTAGGTGCCGGCATAGGTCTGATTGGTCAGGATCTTGTGCACGGTGCCAAGGCTGAACCGGCGCCCTTCGCGCGTCGTGTAGCCGTTTTTGTTGAGGAAGCCTGCGATCTTCTTCACTCCCTTCGGCGCGACCGGCTCCTTGCCGGCACCAGGCACCTGTCCGCCCAACCTCAGAGCGAAAATCAGCTGCACGACGGTGGCTTCCACATCGTCGATCGCCAGGCGGCGTTCAGGCTTGCCCGACACCTTAGATGTTTCCACGTTGTAGCCGAATGGCGGCCGCGATCCCGTCCAGCG
>DASPMK010000041.1:0-9166 GCA_035627075.1 Azospirillaceae bacterium | reverse complement strand
GTGGTGCCGGACAACTACCGGCTGATGCCGGGGATGCCGGCGGCGGCGGAGATCAAGGTGGGCGAACGCTCGGTGCTGCGCTACTTCCTGCGGCCGGTGCTGCGCGGCGTCGCCGAGGGCCTGCGCGAGCCGTAAGCGCTGGCGGCTGACCGTGCGCGCGGGCCTAATCCACGCCCGCGCGCACGGTCAGGTCGGTGTAGGGTACCTGGAGGTAGTTGAAGGCGTTGGTCTTTACCGTCGGCTGCAAAAGTCGCGTCAGGTTGATGCCGATGCCGACGTAGAAATAGCGCCGCCGCTCGTCCCTTTCCGGAAAAAGCGGGTCCCACGCCTCGTAGCCGCGGCTGTACCAGCCGACGTGCAGTTCCAGAAGCTTGAGGACGGGATTGTCGATGCCTTCAAAACCCTCGGCCTTGATGGCGACGAGGTATTTCAGCCGGTCATAGTCGGTGAAGACGTCGCCCTGGAGTTCGCCGTCGCGGAAGGGGTCATACTCGACGCGGAAGTCGAATTTTCGCGCCAGATCGGGGTTGGTCCACCAGAGATAGCCGATGCCGGCGCCCACGGCGTCGAACAGGAAATCCTGGTAGGAGAAGCCATGTTCGCTGAAGGCGTCACCGATTTCGACCAGGGACATGGCGCCCAGTGACGAGACGGCCCCCAAGCGCGCCGCTTCGTCGGGCGTATAGTCCCAACGTTCGTACTGGCCGGCAAACAGGTGCGACAGCGCGTAACCCGTCCAGAAATGCCCCAGCTTGTCGGCGCCGCCATGGTTGGTTTCGCGCCCGAACCACCCTTCGTCGCTGAAGCGCGGGGACTTGTCGCCGTAGTCCCAGGTCCCCACCCCCCAGGCGAGAAGGCCGGCGGCGGCCCCCAGGTTCAGGGCGATGGTCTTGTCCTCGCGCGACCACTCCCGCCAATCCACTCCGGCGCGCGCCGGGGCCGGATCGCAGATCGAATGGGCGAGGACGGCAAGGACCGAGGTGGCCGCCAGGCGGTGGAGCGGGATAAGGCGCATCGCGGGCGGTATTCTCCGGTCGCGAAAAGGCGGCAGTCGCGTTTGGAGACGTGGAGTGCCCGGAGCACCGATCAATCCCTATTCAATGGGCAGCCGGTTCGGGCGTTTGCCTTACCCCGGATGGGAAAGACGTTCGGTTGATGACGACCTGCAAGCGGCCGGGCACCGTGCGTCGGGCCTCCTCAAGCGCCGACACCAGGGCCTGGACATCGGCCGGAGAGGCGGCCTGCGGGTTGCCGCGGCGCAGACCGGTGACGATATGGCGGGCGTACGTCGCGATGCGCTTCAAGCCGAGATTGTCGGCCGAGCCCTTCAGGGTATGGGTTTCCCGTTCCAGGGTGGCGAGGTCGCTCCTCTTCCTCGCCTCGACGATACGGGCCGCCCTGGGCAGGAAGTCGTCGAAGAAGGCTTCATAGAGCCGAAGCAGTCCATCCGGCCCCATGAGTTGCAGCATGTCCTCGATGGTCTTGTCCTCGATGGTCCTGTCCTCGATGGAACTGGCCAGCGCGTCCACCGCCTCCTCGTCGTGCGGGTGGGTGTGGCAGGTTGGGGCTCCCGTCACCGCCGAATCGCCGCCGACCGGCCTGGGCGCCAATCGCGACCGTCGCCCACCCCAACGCCGCAGGGCTTCGAGCAGCTTGCCGCGATCGATGGGCTTGGCGAGATAGTCGTCCATGCCGCCGGCAAGGCAGCGCTCGTCGTCACCCCGCATGGCGTTGGCGGTCATCGCGATGATGGGAACCCATGCCTCGTCGCCCGCCAGACGGCGGATGGCGGCCGTTGCTTCGAGCCCGTCCATTTCAGGCATCTGGATGTCCATCAGGACAAGGTCGTAGGGCAGGGAGCGCACCGCTTCCACCGCCTCGGCACCGTTGGATACCGCCTCCGCCGAATGGCCGGCACGCCGCAACAGCGCCAGCGCCAACTGCTGGTTCACGGGCGTGTCCTCGACCACCAGGACACGCAGGCGGCGCGCGTTCGCGGTATCTTCCGGCGGAGCGGTTTCGTCACGGCCGGAAAGGCCGGCATCGGGCAGGGCGGCGAATGACGGGACCTCGTGCGGCTCCAGGAGGCGGGCCAAGCCCTGGGTCAGGGCGGCCAGCCGCAGCGGCTTGGTGAGGCACAGGTCGGCCCCCGCGTCGGTCGGCGGGGAGGCGCCGGCCGGCAGGCTGGATATCACCAGCGCCACCGGGGTGGCGGCGATGGCGGCATTGGCGCGAATATGGGCGAGCACGGCCGTTCCCGACATGTCCCGCAACGCCTGTTCGAGAAGCACCGCCTCGAAGGGCTGGCCTTCGTTCGCGGCCTCGGCCAGCCGGGCAAGCGCCTCGCGCCCATCGGCGGCCCCCACGGCCCGCAGGCCCAGCGCCGCGAGATTGCGCCGAAGCACATCAAGGCTGATCTCGTTGTCGCTCACCACCAGCGCCCGTCGTCCGGCGAAAACCGCCGGAAGCGGCGGCGGCGGCGCCAGAGGCTCCAGCGGCAGCAGGACCCAGAACACGCTGCCCTTGTCGGCCTGGCTTTCCATGCCGATACGGCCGCCCATCAACTGGGCCAGCCGCTTTGAAATGGCCAGGCCCAGGCCGGTGCCGCCGTGGCGCCGCGCGGTGGAGGAGTCCGCCTGGCTGAACGGCGTGAACAGGCGCGCCTGCGCCGGAGCGGGAATGCCGATGCCGGTATCGTGCACCTCGAAACGGACGGCGCGGGTTCCGGGTTGGCCCAGCCGCGCCTGCTCATCGACGGTGACCAGGATGGCGACGCTGCCCACCTGGGTGAACTTGACGGCATTGCCCACGAGATTGAGCAGAATCTGGCGGATGCGGCCCGGATCACCCCTGAGGCTGCCGCGCAGTTCCGGCGTCACGAAGCATGTGATGTCGAGTTGCTTGGAACGGGCGCGCGGCGCCAGGAGATCCATCACGCTTTCCACCAGCGATACCATGGGAAAAGGCGTGGTTTCCAACTCCAACCGACCGGCATCGATCTTTGAAAAATCGAGGATGTCGTTGATGAGGGTCAGCAGCGATTCGGCCGAATCCCGGATCGTCGTGGCGAAGTAGCGTTGCTCGTCGCCGAGATGCGAGTCGAGGAGGAGCCCCGCCATGCCGATCACGCCGTTCATCGGCGTGCGGATCTCGTGGCTGACGGTGGCCAGGAACTCCATCTTGGCACGCTCCCCCGACTCGGCCTTGTCCTTGGCCTCGCGCAGGTGCTGCTCGATGCGTTTGCGTTCGGTGATGTCGCGGAACGTCACCACCATTCCCATGGCGTCATCGGTGTCGCGCAGGGGGGAGGAGATGAACTCCACCGGAATGGCGGTGCCCTGCTTGTGCCGGAACAGCGCTTCGCGCACCGCCGTGCCGTCGGAAAGTCCGGGGACTTCCCCGTCGAGCGGCGTGGGCATGGAGGAATCGCCGGCCAGCAGGTCACGGATCGGCCGACCGACCAGATCATGGGGGGCATAGCCGAGAATGCCGGCGCCGGCGGGGTTGATGAAGGTGAGCCGGCCTTGGGCCGATGCGCCGAAAATGCCCTCGCCCACCGATTCCAGGATCATCCGGTTGCGTTCGTTGAGGCGCAGGACCATGTCCTCGGTCCGCTTGCGCTCCGACAGATCGCGCAGGATGGCGGCATACAGGGGGCGGTCCGATGACGGCACCCCCGCCAGCGACAGCTCCAGCGGGAAGGACTCGCCCCCCTTGCGCCGGGCCAGCGCTTCCCGGCTGTCCCCCCGGCCTTCCGCGTTCGCCGCCGATGGGTGCGGCAGTTGCCGGCTCAAGGGGTCGGGAATCATTTCGGCGAGGTTGCGGCCGATCATCTCGCCGCTTTCAAAACCAAAGATGCGGTGGGCGGCCGGGTTGGCGTTCTCGATGAAGCCGTCCTTGTCCACGGTGACGATGCCTTCCACCGCCGACTCCAGCACGGCCTGTAGCCGCGCGGCCCCCTCCCGGATGGCCCTTTCCTGGCTCCGCAGGAGCGAGCCGCTCCTCATTTGCAGGATGGCGAACACCGCCATGACGATGAAGAACGATCCGACGATGATGCCGCTCGACTTGATCGAGGAGCGCCAATAGGCCAGCTCGTCGGTTTCGTCCAGCACGATCATCAGCACAAGCGGCCATACTGGCGTGGCCCGGAAGGCCACCATCCGCGCCGCTCCGGTATCGGGGTCCGGCGCGCGCAGCGTGCCGTGATCGGAACGGGGGAGGAGATCGCGGAATACCTGGCTTTCCGCCGTGCTGTGAAGGACGGTGCCATCGTCCGACGCGGTGGTGACGAGCTGTGCGCCGTCGTAGCGATAGAGCTTCAAGACGCCCCGCCGGCCGTTCCGTACCGAGGAGAAGATGTTCTGGAAGTACTCCGGGTTGACCGCCGCTACCGCCACACCCAGCAGGCCGCCGCTCTCGTCGCGCACCACGCGGCTCATCGGCAGCAACCACTTGCCCGATGCCTCTTCTTCGCCGCCGGTCAGCTGACGTCCGCGCATCGGCATTCCGACGAACAGCCCTCGCACCTGGCCGCGGAAATGGCTTTGCAATTGTTCCTGGAAGAAATCGCGGTCGGCAAAGGCGGCTCGCGCCGGTTTCTGGCCCTCGGACGTGGCAATCAGGCCGCCCTCGGGATCGAGCAGCGACAGCGAGCGGATGTGGGGCGAGTGCCGCAGCTTTTCCAGCAACAGGCGCCTTGTCTCATCGCGCGAGGCCAGCGACGACGGGGCCGTGCCGATCCCGTCGGCAATGGAGGTCAGCGTCAGGTCGATGGTCTGGACCGTGCGGGTGACGCTGGCTTCCAGCGCCAGCCCCAGGTCCTCGGCATCGGCCAGCGCATCCTGCACCGCCAGCTCGCGGCCGACGAAGTACTGGTAGCTGAAGTCGAACAGAAGCGCCGCCACCGAGAGGAACATGAAAGCGTACAGGCTGTTTCGGCTCAGGATGATGTTTCTTGTACGCGTCATGGACCGATAAGCGGCTGCCGGTGGTGGCCTGAAAGATTTGATCTCTTCGCTAGATTGTATACTCCTGCGGCTCTCCTGCAAAGCGCGTGTATCGTGGTGTCGCGTTTCAGCCGAGAAGGCGCCCTTCCGTCGCTGCGCCGGCACCGTTCCGAGTGGCGCCTTCCGTCGCCGGGCGGATCGGCAGGACGCAATGGATGGCCGTCCCCTTGCCGGGATCGCTGTCGACGACGATGCGTCCGCCGTGCAGTTCGATAAAGCTCCGGACCAGATCAAGCCCGAGACCCGCGCCGGTTTCGCCCGGCCGTTCGCCGGTCCCCGCGCGGTCGAACCGGCGCGAGGCGCGGGACGGATCGGCGGCCAGAAGCCCCGGCCCGGTATCGCCGACACTCAAGACCACCACCTCGCGTGAGCGTTGCGCCGACAGGGTGATACGGCCGCCGGACGGCGTGAAGCGGATGGCGTTGGAGACGAGGTTGAACAGCGCCTGCTTCAGCCGGCGCTCGTCGGCCTCGATCTCGCCGAGGTCGCCGGGGCAGTCGATCACCAGCTCCAGCCCCTGCTTGCGCGCCCACTCGCGGGTCAGCGCCGCCACCACCGCCAGCATCGACGACACCGACACGGTGGAACGCTCCAGCACCATGTGGCCGGCTTCGATGGTGGCGAGGTCGAGAATGTCGCTGATCAGCGTCAACAGGCGGTCGCCGGCGCTCAGGATATGCTGGGTGTACTCCGACTGCCGTTCGTTCAGTTCGCCGAAATACTGGTTCGCCAGGACCTGGGCGAAGCCCATGATGGCGGTCAAGGGCGTGCGCAGGTGGTAGGAGACGTTGGCGATGAACTCGCTCTTGAGCTGGTCGGCGGCCTCCAGCGCGGCGTTGGAGGCGCGAAGGGCCTGCTCCACCCGCGCGCTGTCGGTGACGTCGAGCCAGCTCGACAGCACGGCGCCGTCGGGCAGCGGCACGGTGGCGAACTCGACCACCGTGCCGTCGGTGCGTTCCACCCGGCCCTGGCGGGCGGTGCGGTCGAGGGTGGAGGCCACAAGATCGTCGCGGTAGGTTTCCCAGTCGTCGCCGTGCGGGAAGAAGTCCTTCAGGCGGTCAAGAACCCGGACGATGTGCGGGTCGCCCCGCAGGTCGGCGGGGCTCAGGTTCCAGATTCGGGCGAAGGCCGGGTTGTGCAGCTTCATCCGCCCATCGCCGCCGTAGACGGCAATGCCCTCGGCCAGGTTGTCCAGGGTTTCCTGCTGGACCGCGATCAGGGTGTTGAACGAGGATTCCAGCGCCAGTGTGTTGGTGACGTCGTCCAGCAGGAACAACAGGCCGCCCAGCGGGTGCGGCGCCACCACCTGGCGCAGCGCGGCACCGTCGGGCAGGTGCAGGAGATCCTCGCGCGCCTCCAGAAGCGAGCTGAACAGCGCCAGTTGCTGCTTCTTGTAATGCTGGAAATCCACCAGCTCGGGCAGGCGGCGGCGTTCGCGCAGATTCTCCAGGACGTCGGCGTAGGTGGGCTCGGTCCTCAGCCACGCCTCGTCGAAACCGCCGAGCCTGACGTAGGCATGGTTGTAATATTGGATGCGGGTGTCCGGGCCGAACACGGCGACGGCGGTGCCCAGGTGCTCCAACACCTCGGCGTGGGCCGAGATGTGCCGCTTCAGATCGCCGCGCGCCCCATCCAGGTCGGTGCGATCCAGCGCCATGCCCACGGTGCGGGCAGGGCCGGGCAGGGCGCGCGGCAACGGCACCTCGGTGACGTCGAGGTGGTGGCGGGCGGAGTCCGCCACCACGTAAAGCCGTTGGGTCTGGGGCGCCCATTGACGCAATGCCCGTTCGGCCAGGGCGCGGCCGCCGCCCGCCCCGGCGGCGGAGAGTTCCCGTTGTTCGGCCACGACCCGTTCCGGCGTGGCGTCCATCAGCCGGGCATAGGCGCGGTTGCACCAGGCGATACCCAGGTCGGCGCGACGCAGCCATATCGGCACGGGCAGGGTGTCGAGCGCGGCGCGGAGTTCGGCGAGATCGGTTTCGGCGGCCTCACGCTCCGCCACCACGCTCTGGCGGGCCTTTTCGGTTTCGGTGGTGTCTTCCAGCCAGACGATCACCCCGCCGGCCCCGTCGGCCCGGCCGGTGATGGTGAGGTGGCGGGAGCGGTCCGCCAGTCCGGCCTCCAGCCGGAAGCCGTCGTCACCGTCCTCAAGGCGCCCCAGGACCTCGGCGAAGGCTTGGGCCGATTCCGGTGTCAGCGCCCCGGCCACGGCGGCCAGTTCCCCGATCCGCGGCAGGCCCAGGAGGCCGGCGGCCCCGTCGGCCACGCTCAGCGTTCCATCGGCGGTTCGCCACAGCGGCCGGGCCGGGGATGTCGCCAGCAGTCGGTCGAGCCGCTCGCCTTCGCGACGCGCGGCACCCGACCGCCGCGCGCACATTGCCGCCACCACGGCGAGCACGGCGGCGATCACGAGGACGGCAAGGGTCACGGCATCGACGGGCATCGGCATCAGGAGTGGGACACGGCCTTTCCGAAAACACGAAGGCCAGGAACCCGTGTTCGGGGTTCCCGGCCGCCGTGTCGCAGGAAGAGGCTATTGCCTACGGCTTAGTAGCGATAATGCTCCGGCTTGTACGGGCCGTCCATATCCACGCCGATATAGCCGGCCTGCTTGGCCGTCAGCTTGGTGAGCTTGGCGCCGATCTTGTCCAGGTGCAGCCTCGCCACCTTCTCGTCGAGGTGTTTGGGCAACACGTAGACCTTTTTTTCGTAGCCGTCCGGATTGTTCCACAGCTCGATCTGGGCCAGCACCTGGTTGGTGAACGAGGCGCTCATCACGAACGAGGGGTGGCCGGTGGCGCAGCCCAGGTTGACCAGGCGGCCCTGGGCCAGGACGATCAGGCGCTTGCCGTCGGGGAACACCACCTCGTCGACCTGCGGCTTGACCTCTTCCCACTTGTAGTTCCGCAGCGAGTCGATCTGGATCTCGCTGTCGAAGTGGCCGATGTTGCAGACGATGGCGCGATCCTTCATCTGCCGCATGTGGTCGAGCGTGATGACGTCGACGTTGCCGGTGGCGGTGACGAAGATGTCGCCCTGCGAGGCGGCCTCGTCCATGGTCGCCACCTGATAGCCTTCCATGGCGGCCTGGAGCGCGTTGATCGGGTCGATTTCGGTGACCAGCACGCGCGCACCCTGGCTGCGCAAGCTGGCGGCCGAGCCCTTGCCCACATCGCCGTAGCCGCAGACCACCGCGACCTTGCCGGCGACCATCACGTCGGTGGCGCGCTTGATGCCGTCCACCAGCGACTCGCGGCAGCCATAGAGGTTGTCGAACTTCGACTTTGTCACGCTGTCGTTGACGTTGATGGCGGGGACCAGCAGCTTGCCGGCCTTCATCATCTCATAGAGGCGATGCACGCCGGTGGTGGTCTCCTCGGAGATGCCGCGCACGTCCTTCAGCATCTCGGGATACTTGTCGTGCATGATTTGGGTGACGTCGCCGCCGTCGTCCAGGATCATGTTGGGGACCCAGCCGTCCGGTCCGCGCAGCGTCTGCTCGATGCACCACCAGAACTCCTCCTCGGTTTCGCCCTTCCAGGCGAAGACGGGGATGCCGGCGGCGGCAATGGCCGAGGCGGCATGGTCTTGCGTCGAGAAGATGTTGCACGACGACCAGCGGACGGTGGCGCCGAGGTCGATCAGCGTCTCGATCAGTACGGCGGTCTGGATGGTCATGTGCAGGCAGCCGACGATGCGGGCGCCCTTCAGCGGGAACTTGCCGCGATACTCCTCGCGCAGGGCCATCAGGCCCGGCATCTCGGTTTCGGCGATGGTGATTTCCTTGCGGCCCCACTCGGCCAAGCTGATGTCCTTGACCTTGTAGTCGGTGAAGGCGGCCATGACGTGCTCCGTCCCGTAATCCGTGTCGATGGCCGAGGGCACGAACCCACGGCCGGCTATCGCGGGATGTACCAGCGGACGAAGCGGTATGCAAGCATAAAGATATCTTTATGTA
This sequence comes from Azospirillaceae bacterium, assembly GCA_035627075.1. Lineage (GTDB taxonomy): Bacteria > Pseudomonadota > Alphaproteobacteria > Azospirillales > Azospirillaceae > DASPMK01. Next base: position 199 of record DASPMK010000041.1, on the reverse strand, counting down.
TGGGCGGTTGCGATGCCTTCCTTGCCTTCGACGGGGCGCGCCGCCAGTCACGGTTTAACCGCAATACCGTTCAGTTAGGAGCCATTGGGGTGCGTGGGCTGTTGAGCTTGTAAGATCGACAGCCCTTGGAGCCGAGCCATGGTTTCCCTGACCGGCGAGCTGCCCAGTTCCCGGCTGACGGATCGCATCAGTCTGGGCG
>DASPMK010000040.1:0-5557 GCA_035627075.1 Azospirillaceae bacterium | reverse complement strand
CAACATGCTCGGCCGCTACGCCTTCACCCTGCCCGAGCCAGTAGCCCGTGGCGAACTGAGGCCGTTGCGCAATCCGGCGGCGTTATCCGACGAGGATGCCTGAATCGGAGTTTCTGTTCCGCTGCTACTCAGAGCCCGCAGTGCAGCAGTCGGCCGATCGTCAGGGGATCGAACAGCGCTCCCCACCCGTTGGCCGGTCGGCTGATCCCGTTGTGCCGGGCAAAGACCCACATGGTCGCCATGGCTTGAAGCCAGAGTACCGGGTGCAGCACCAGTACGCTCCACGCGTTCGGCGCCATCTTGAAGGCGACAAGGCTGCCCACGATCGCCGCAGCCGTCACGGCGGCTTGGATCCGCGCCACTGCCATCGTCTCGCCGCGCCCGATCAGGGCATAGGACAAGGGCAGATGCAGGGCGAGCGGGACCAGAACCGGGGCAAGGGCGCGGAACACCGGAACTGCCGCGATGAATTCCGGCCCCAGCGCCAGCGGCAGCATGATGTTGGCGGTGGCCATCAGAAGGATGACGCCGGCCAGGGTCGCCAGGGTCGCCTGCAGCGTCAGGGCCAGCGTAACATCGCGCCCCCGCACGGCATCGGCGGCCTGCACGCGGGCGAGCAGCGGGTACAAGGACTGCAGCACGATATGCATCACGCCGGAGATGCCGAGGAGAAGACGCAGAATGCCCGTAAGATAGCTGATCTGCTCGATTGGTGCCCAGCGGGCCGCGGCCAGAATCGGCATCAGCCATCCCAGGGCAGAAAGGACGCCGGAAAATCCTACCGTCAGGGCGGAAACAGCCAGGGGACGCAGCCTGCCGGACGAGGGAGCGCAGTCTCCCATCAAAGACCAGAGGCGGTGGCGGGTTACCGCCACCGCCAGCAGCGCGGCAAGGATTTCGGCCACCGGAACGGCGAGCGGCGACGGCCAAACCAGCAGCAGCGGCCAGAGCAGGGCGATGCTGCCGACGGCCTGCGCCCCTCTGGCCGCCCCCTGCTCAATGAAACGGCACACGCCTCGGAAAGCCCAGGCGTATCCCCAGCCGATGGCGATCATGGCGGCGGTCTGGGCGGCGAGCTGGGCCAAGGCGGCGGTATCGTTGCGCCCAAGCGCGATCTGGATCGCCATCAGCAGGGGGGCCACGGCCAACGCCAGCATCAGCTTGAGCCGCGTCACGTCGGCGATGATCCGGGCCTGCTCCGCCGGGGTGCCTTCGGCCAGCGCCAGCAACCGGGTTCCGGCCAGTTCCGGCCCGCCCTGCACCAGCGCCTGGACGATGGCGGTCAATGACCAGGCAAGCCCGATCACACCGACAGCCGAAACGCCCAGCATCCAGCCAGCCATGGCGATCGTGCAGAGTTGGGCGAGACGGTTGGCCAACTCTCCGGCGCCGGAAACAACAAGCTGAACCCCCAGCGTCGGCGGGCGGGCGGATAGGGCGGAGGTGGTGGTCATGGACGGGGCCGGCTTGCGTGCGCTTTGGATCGGAAAGCCGACAGTGGCAAGGCGGGTTCTCGGCAACACCCTCGCCTTCAAAGACACTACCGGCTCCCCCGCACCGCCGTCAACGCCGCGTTGCCGGGTGCCGGGGCAACCGTTTATGGTGGAACGATCAGACTCCACGGGAAACCTCATGCCGATACGGACATTGGACAGGTTGGCGCCGGAGTTCCGGCTGCTGTGCCGGGCGGCACGGCAGTCGCCGCCCGAAGACACGACCGTGGCGGCGGTCATCGACTGGGCGGCCGTAGTCGCCGGGGCGCGACGGCACCGGGCGGTAGGCCTTGTCTATCCCGGACTGCGGGCCGGCGGGCTGGACGTACCTTCCGACGTGGTGGCCTCCCTGGCGGCAAGCACCCGCGCCAACGGGTTGCGTGCCTTGGCCCAGGCGGCGGAGATCGCCCGTCTGTCCCACTTGTTCGCCGAGGCGGGAATACGCGTGATTGTCCTGAAGGGCGTGGTGCTGTCGCAACAGCTTTACGGTAATCCCGCCATGCGGGGCGTAGGCGACATCGATTTGCTGGTCGATCCCGCCCGTTTTTGGGATGCCGACGCCGTCCTTGCCGCTGCAGGCTATCGCGCCCGAGGAGCGCCACTGTCCGAGGGCCGTCGCACCACCGGCCAGCACCTGCTGCGCGATGTCACCTATCGGCACGCCACCGGACAGCATCTGGTCGAAATGCACCAGCGGCTGTTTCACAACCCTTCCCGACTGAAGGTTGACTTCGTGGCACTGTGGCGCGACCGGATCGAGGTGGGCCTGGGCGGCACCGCCATCGCTACCTTGCCGCGCCGCGTGCTGCCGGTCTATCTGTGCATACACGGCGCTCACCATGGCTGGGAGCGGCTGTGCTGGCTGGCGGACCTTGCCGCGCTGTTGCGGGACGACGACAACATCGCCATCGCCTTAGCCGAGGCCGAGGCGGCGGGTGTGGCCGGCGCCATGCGCCTGGCGGTGGCCCTGAGCCACGACTGGCTTGGCCTGCCGCTGCCCGAGACATTTGTCCTTGACCGTCGCGAGGCACGCCACGTCGAGCGGTTCGTCGCCCATTTTTTCGCTGGCGATGGCTGGCTGACGGAGTGGCCGCGGGGCAGCGTCGGCTGGCTGCGCCGGGAGTTCCGGCGGCGGTTCTATGTCTATTCGCTCAAGAAGACGTGGAGGCACCGCTGGCAGGAGTTCCAGGCCGACATCCTCAACCCCATCGACTGGGATGTCTTTTCGCTACCCGATCGGTTGCTGTGGCTGTATCCGCTGCTCCGTCCGGTCGGATGGGTGCTCCGTAACACGCGGCGCTGGCGATCGGGCGGATGATGACGCCGCTCGCCAAGCCCGTTATCAAGGAGGTTCGTTCCGCATCGATGGTTCGGCGGCCAGGGGAAAATCCCGCATCCCCAGCACCTGTTGAGCCAAGAGCCACAGGAAGAGCGTGTTGAACACCAGATAGCGGTACGCCAGCCGGCGCGGTTCTGAAACCAGCCGAAACAGCCACTCCAGACCGTTGCGTTGCATCCAGCGCGGCGCTTGCCGCTTGGTGCCGGCGTGGAAGTCGAACGCGGCGCCGACGCCGATCATCACCGGCGCCGTCACCCGGCCAAGATGAACGGCCATCCAGCGCTCCTGCTTCGGCGTCGAGAGGCCGATCCATACGATGTCCGGCCGGGCGGCGTTGATCCGTTCAACAACCTCCGCGTCTTCCTGCTCGGTGAGCGGGCGGAAGGGCGGCGCGTAGCGGCCGGCGATGCACAGCCCGGGAAAACGGGCCTGGAGATTGGCGGCCAGCTTATCCAGCACCGTGTCGGTCGTGCCATAGAGGAAATGCCGCCAACCGCGCATCGGGGAGGCGGCGCAGATCTCCAGCATCAGATCGGGCCCGTACACCCGTTCGGCGGCATGGCCATGTGCCCGGCACAACCAGACCAGCGGCATGCCGTCGGTCGTGACCATGTCTGCGGCGTTGTGGATCGCCTTCAGCGCGGGATCGCGCTGGCTTTCCATGACACCATGGACGGTGGTGACGCAGACGTAGCGGGGGGCGCGCCGTTCGATCCACGAAGCGATCCGGGCCACGGCCTGGGCCATGGTCTGCACCTGGACGGGAATCCCCAGGATGTTGACGCGGTTCACCATGCGCCCTTTCCACCCAGCACGACCAGCACCGTTCGCGCCAGAATATGGATGTCGAGCCATAGCGACCAGTTGCGGACGTAGTAGGCGTCGAGGTGTTCCTGGTCGGAAAGGGAGGCGGTACTGCGGCCCGATACCTGCCACAGGCCGGTGATGCCGGGCCGGACCCGCCCGCGCAGCCGATCGACCATGGTGTCGAGCCGCGTGGCATGATAGGACGGCAGGGGCCGTGGCCCCACCAGACTCATATCGCCGCGCAGCACGTTCCAGAACTGCGGCAACTCGTCGATGCTGAAACGCCGCATGAAGTGCCCCACGACGGGGATGATTCGCGGGTCGTTGCGGATTTTCATCGACCGGTTCCACTCGGCCCGCGCTTCGGCGGAGATGGTGATGAGTTCCTCCAGCAGAGCGTCGGCACCGGGTTTCATGGTGCGCAGCTTCCATATGCGGAACGGCCCGCCGCCACGTCCGACGCGCATCTGCGAATAGAGGGCCGGTCCCGGCGAAACGATGACCACCAGCCCGGCGAACAGTGCGATCACCGGGACTGCCACAACCAGCGCCATGGTGCCGAGCGCCAAATCGAGCGCGCGCTTGACCATCTGATTGACCGGGTTCAGCAGGTTGCGCCGCATTTCCAGGCCCAGGTGCGTGCCCAGGTCGCGCACCGATACCCACAGGCTTTGCATCCCGGCCACGTCGGGCACCAGAACCACCCGCCGGTACGGCAGGTCGTCGGCCAGCGACGAAAGCGCCATGCCGCGATCCGGCGGTACCACCAAGGCCAGCTCGACGTTGCGTGGTCGCGGCGGAGGAGCCGGGGGCACGTCGCCGTGCGCCACCGGAATCCAGCCCAACTCCGGCTGTTCCGCCAAGGCGGCAACCACTGCGTCCCGCCGCTCCAACGGCCCCAGAACAACCACCGGTTCGCCCCATAATCCCCACCGCAGCAAGAGCCGCCGGGCCACCCCGTCCCAAATGGGGATGGTCACCACCGCGACCGTCGCGGCGGTCAGCAGGATGCCGCGCGACCATTGGCCGTCCTGCGCGACGCGGTCGAACAGGATCATCGCCGCGAAACACAAGGCGGTGGCGGTCACCCGCTTGCGCAGCCGCTCCACCCCCGTCTGCCCGTAACCGGGATAGAGCTGGGCCACGGCATAGGCGAAGGGCAGAAACAGTACGGCGACAATCACTCCGACGAAATTCTGCGGCTCCAGGTCGATCGGGAGCCAATGCCGGGTATGGAGCCGCACCAGCAACCCGGCCAGTACCGAGCCGACCAGCACCACGAGATCGCCGATGACCAGAACCGCCGAGGCGACACCACGGCGCGGTCCCCGGACGGCGGTGCCCATTTGTGCCGGAACGAGCCGGTCCGGGATCATGGCATCCGGAATGGGCCGAGCGATCTCCTCCATTGGCCTAGCACATCACCTTAGGAGCGGCTGTCGGCGGTGCGCCGCGACTGGGCGAAGCCGACGCCAAGCAGCAACGCCAGGGTCACCGCGACCGCCGGCATCTGCGCGCTGAAGTCCACCAGGTCATGCGCGCCGATCAGCACTGCCGCCGCGACCGCCGCCGCCGGATAGATCTGGTCGCGCCGCCGTTGCACGATACCCCGCAGGCAAGCCCAGACCACCGCCAGCAAGGACAGTCCCAGCAGTGCCGCCGCCGGCAGGCCGAGATCCATCGCCATCTCCAGAAAGACGTTGTGGGCGAAATCCCAAATGGACGGCCACGGCAACGCCGTATCCCGGTACATGCGGAAGGCCGGCAGGAAGGCGCCGAACCCATGGCCGGTCCACGGTGCGTCCTGAATGGCGACCATGGTCAATCGGTACAACGTCGCTCGGTCGTCGCCGGCCACAACCTGATCCGGGGTGGCGGCAAGCCGCTGGACCGTCCCGTCACCGCTGAGCCCGAGAAC
>DASPMK010000039.1:0-6603 GCA_035627075.1 Azospirillaceae bacterium | reverse complement strand
ACATCATCGGCGTCAACCACTACCTGACCAGCGAACGCTTTCTGGACGAGCGGCTGGAGCGCTACCCGCCGCAGACCCACGGCGGCAACGGGCGCGACCGCTATGCCGACGTGGAGGCGGTTCGCGTCGTCGCCGAGGGGCCGGCGGGGCCGGAGCGGCTGCTGCTGGAAGCGTGGGAGCGCTACGGCATTCCGCTCGCCGTCACCGAGGTCCACAACGGCTGCACCCACGACGAACAGCTGCGCTGGTTCCAGGAGGTGTGGGACGCCGCCGAGCGGCTCAGCCGACGCGGCGTGGACATCCGCGCGGTGACGGCCTGGGCGCTGCTCGGCAGTTGCGACTGGAACTGTCTGGTGACCCGCTGTGCCGGCCATTACGAACCGGGGGTTTTCGACATCCGTGGGCAGCGTCCCCGCGCCACGGCGATCGGGCGGCTGATGCGCGACCTGGCGCAACAGGGAACGGCGGACCATCCCGTGCTGGACGTGCCCGGCTGGTGGTGCCGGCCGGATCGGCTGGCCTATCCCCCGGTATCGTGCGGGCTGGCCCCGGCATCACCGCCGCGTGCGGCGAAGGCGCCGCGCCCGTTGCTGATCACCGGCGCCAACGGCACCCTGGGACGGGCCTTCGCCCGGCTGTGCGACCAGCGCGGGTTGCCTTTCCATCTGCTCACCCGTGTGCAGTTCGACATTGCCGACCCCCGGTCGGTGGCGGATGGTCTGGCGCGCTATCGGCCGTGGGCGGTCATCAACGCGGCGGGGTTCGTCCGGGTTGACGAGGCCGAGCGGATGCCGGCCCCCTGCCGGCGCGACAACAGCCGGGGACCGGCGGTGCTGGCCCATGCCTGCGGTCGGGCGGAGGTGGCGCTGTTGAGCTTCTCGTCCGATCTGGTGTTCGATGGCGCCAAGCGCGAACCGTACTTGGAAAGGGACACGGTGGCGCCGCTGTCGATCTACGGCCTGACCAAGGCGGAAGCGGAAGCCGCCATCCTGGAGGCGATGCCGCACGCCCTGATCGTTCGTACCAGCGCCTTCTTCGGCCCGTGGGACGAGCATAATTTCATCGCCCAGGCGCTCCAAGCCCTGGAGGCGCGCCGCAGCCTGCGGGCGGCGGCGGATGTCACGGTATCGCCCACCTACGTGCCCGATCTCGTTCACGCCTGCCTGGATCTGCTGATCGACGGCGAGTCCGGCCTGTGGCATCTGGCCTCGATGGGGGCGGTGAGTTGGGCGGATTTGGCGCGGGAGGCAGCGACGCGCGCCGGCCTGAACGCGAAACTGGTGGAAGCGGTGCCGTCCAGCGCCCTGGGCTGGACGGCGCGACGGCCGGTGTACAGTGTGTTGGGCAGTGGTCGGGGGGCGTTGATGCCCGGGCTGGACGACGCGCTGGGACGGTATTTCGCGGCACGATAGGGCGGATGGCGCCCGAAAGCCCCTCTCCTTGAGGGCTAGAGGGCGTTGATCTTCACTTTGTCCAGATGACGGCACCGACGATGGCTCGCATCGAGAGGCATGCCCTGGGGATCTGCTCGTACCGGGTAGGCCAGCCAGCGTGTCGGCCCCCAACCCGCCATAAAGCTCATCATTGCCGTCGCCGTCGATCAGCCAGCATCACCCGTCCCGCCGTCCAAGCGGTCGGCCAGCGGTGTGTCGTACAGCCCTCAGTCCGGAATCTCCCCCATGTACGCGCGGTATTGGGCGGCGACGCGGGGGATGGTGAAGTCGCGCGAACGCTCCACCAACGCCGCCCGGTTCACCGGGCCTTCCAGGGTGGCGACGATGGCTTCGGCCATGGCGGTGGCGTCACCGACCGGGACAAGGCGGCCGTACCTGCCATTGTCCAGGATTTCCGCCGGCCCGGCTTCGCAATCGGTGGACACCACCGGCGTGCCGGTCGCCAGCGCCTCGGCCACCACATTGCCGAAGCCCTCGTAGACCGACGACAGAGTGAACACCGAGGCCCGCTTCATCCAGGCCCAGGGGTTGGCGACGAAGCCGGGAAAGGCCACCACGTCCTCCAACTCGCGCTGGCGGATGAAGTCCATCAGTTCGCGGTGGATGTCGGGCTCGCGCGGGTCGGGCTGTCCCAGGATGATCAGGCGGGCGCCCATGCGCTGGCGTACCGTGTCGAACGCCTTGGCCAGCGTCAGAAAATCCTTCTGGTGGACGATGCGGCCTGCCCCCAGGATCACCGGCAGGGTGTCCGGCGCCAGCCACGGGTGGCCGGGATCGTCGTTCTGGCGCTCCCACACCTCGGGTCCGACAGCCGGGTTGTGAATGACGTGGATGGGGCGGTCCTTCAACAGCATCCGCCGGGCGTCCTCCGCCGTGCCGCGCGAGGCTGCCACCAGCCCGTCGGCCAGCGGGTACAGCGCCGCCACCAACTGGCGCCGCACGAAGCCGTGAAAGCCGTCGCGGTCGCGGAACTGCTGCGACAGATGGGTCTGGATGGTCATCACCACCTTGGTCTGGCTGCCTGAAACCTTCTTGGCCACGGTCGCCACGCTGGCGATGTCGAGCGCCGAAATCATATGGCTGGGCCGCGCCCGCCTGAGATAGCGAGCCAGCCGCAGGGTGCGGTCGCCATAGCCGATCCGTCGCTCGGCCAGCGGCACCACGGTGACTCCGGGCGGGGGCGAGGCCATCTCGCCGCCGCCCTCACCGACGACGACATCGACCGGCCCGCCGGCCTCGGCAAGGCCGGCGGCGAGATTCAGCACCGCGCGCTGCGCGCCGCCGCCCGTCAGATCGGGGATGTAAAGGGAAAGGCGCTCCGGCACATCGGTTTGTGTCATGGGATCGACCTCGGCGGGGGAAACGGGGGTCAGTCGGCCAGCGCCTCCTGGAACAGGGTGCTGGTGAGGAAGGCTACCTGGGTGCGGTTGGTGGCGCGCAGCTTCTTCATGATATGGCGGACGTGGACCTTCACCGTGCTCTCGCACATGCCCAGCTCATAGGCGATCACCTTGTTGGGCTTGCCCAGGCGCAGGCAGGCCAGCACTTCCAGTTGGCGCGGCGTGAAGCCTTGGGACGCACCGTCCGGGGCCGGGGTGGGGAACGGCGTGCGCGGGCGGTTCTGCCGCGCCATCAGGGCACTGGCCGGGACGAAGGTGCCGCCGGTCTGGACCAGCCGGATGGCGCCGACCACCACCGACAGGGATGTGCTGGTGGGGACGTAGCCGCGCACGCCGTAGTCCAGCGCCTCGGCGATGGCATCGACCTCCTCGCGGTCCGACACCACGATGACGGGAACGCCGGGAAGCCGCTCGTCCAGCCGGGCAAGGTCGTCGGCGACCATGGGATCGGACACGCCGCCGGCACCGATGTTCAGGAAGATGACGCTGACCGGCCCGGCTTCGGGGGGACTATGGCGCACCGCCTCGCCCACCGAGGCGCAAGCCGCCACCGCCATCTCCGGCAGGTTGCCGCCCAGCCATGTCGAGAAGCACTCCCGCGTCAGCTGGCGGCTGTCGATCACGATGACCCCTGGTTTCGGCTTGGCCGCGCTGGTGGGCAGCCGGGCGACGTTCGACTGGTCAAGCATCCGTTGTCCACTCCTCCCGAAAGTGGAGCGATGCTAGCACCGCGCCGCCGGGCGGCCGTGGTGTGGAAGCGCGTATAATGAGAAAGAGCTTCCCTCATCCGATGGATGGGGCGGCGGGTTCCTTAATCCCCTCTTTCGGGGAAGAGAGGGGAAAACGGCTCCATGCCCGGCCGGTGAGGTGTAGCAGCTCTTGGGCCAGCGGATGATGCACGGCGAACAGCGTGCCGGTCCAGCCTGCCGCCGCCAGCAGTCCGGCCACGGCCAGGGCGGCCAGGGAGGCATCAAGGCCGACCCACAGCACGACTGCCGCCGGCCCGGCCACGCTGCCGAGCGTCACGACCGCGCTGCGCCATGTGGCGGCCAGAAGGTCGGAAACGGTGAAGGCGATCTGTCGGCGGACGTAAAGCAGCGCCACCGTCACCTGGAACGGCGCGATCACCAGCGCGCTGGCCGCCACGGAGCCGAGCCCGAAGAACGAGGCGGCAACCAGCACGGCCAGCGACACCGGCACCGAGATCATCGAGCTAACGAAGGTGTCGCGAATGCGCCCCAGCGTCACCAGGATGGGGTAGGTCAGGCACGCCGGCGACAGGGCCAGCGCCGCCACCGCAAGCAGGCGCACCAGCGGCACGATGGCGACCCACTGCCGGCCGAACATCAGCGCCACGATCGGATCGGCCATCAGCGCCAGGAAGATCAGCGCCGGCCAGTGGACGGCGGTCAGGTGCTCCAGCGCGCGCAGGTAGATCACCTTGAGGTCGGCCCCGGCGCGGGCCGCTGCCGACACCGCCGGCATGATCACCGGCTGCAAGGCGTCGATCACCAGCTTGTCGAACAGCTGGCTGATCATCATCGCCCGGCTGTAAAGTCCAACCGAGGCGAAATCCAGTACCCGGCCAAGGATCAGTTGCGGCGAGGACTGGTAGAAGACGTTGATCAGCGCCGTGGCGCTCGAATAGCCGCCGAAGCCCAGTACGTCGCGCCACGCCTCCAGGCTGGGACGGAACAGGCGGGAATGGGGGAATAGGAGCAGTGCCACCGCCGTGGTCGCGACCGTGCCGGCCACCGTGCCCCACACCGGCCCCATGAAGCCGAAACCCAGGCAGGCCAGCGCCACCGATACGGCGGCCGCGGCGAGGGCGCCGGCAACGTTGCACAGCGCCACGCCACCGAACGCCATATCGCGGCGCAGCAGGGCGACGACCGTGATCGGGATCGGCGACAGCAGGAAGCCCAGGGCATGGACGGTGATGGCTTGGCCCAGACCGTCCTCGCCGTAGAACGCCGCCACCCAGTCGCCACCGGCCACAAGCGCCAGGGAGAACAGGGCCGACAGGGCAAGGTTGACGGTGAAGGCGGTGCGGACGCAATCGTCGCTGACAGTCTGTTTCTGGATGAGGTAGGTGGTGACGCCGAACTCGCGGAAGGTGTTGACCAGCGCCACCAGGGTGGCGGCGACCACATAGGTGCCGACCTCCGCCGGAGACAGCAGACGGGCGAGCAACGCGGTCAGGGCGAAGTTGATGACCAGCGTCGCGTAGCGGTCGGAAAACGACAGGACGAGCGAGCGGCGCAGACCGTTCATCGAATCCACCCGGGACAGGTCACGGGCGCACGGGCTGGGACCAGCCCTTGCCGCTCACCACCGATACCAGGCGCTGGCCGAGCTTGCGCAAGCCCCGCTGGATTTTCGGCCCGTCGAGGCTGCGCACGAAGCGGTAATCGATGCCCATGCCATCCAGCAGCCGATTGACCAAGTAGCGGCGCAGACGGCGCCAGTCGCCGTCGAACGCCTTGTAGTCCCGCCACTCCGTCTGGCGCAGGTACTGATAATAAAGGTATTTTCTCGGCACCACGGATTCAAAAATCCACGGTTTTTCCTTGCAGGTGAAGTGGAGAATGGCCGGGTGGCGGGCGGCCCGCCGGATGGCCGGAAGCTGGTCGCGGAACTGCCAGAGCTTCAGGTTGAACATCCAGACATGGAAGTTCCAGCGGTAATCCAGCAGCATGATGGAGTCCGACAGCACGATATTCAGCGCATCCTGGTCGTGAAAGGCCAGTTCCCGCCCGCGCGCTCCGATGCAGGCGATGAGCTTTTCGGTCACGCCCCGCTCCCGCCATGCCTTCAGATTGAACAGCAGCACGCCGGAATTGATGTAGGGGCGGCCGGGCGCGATACCCAGCACATGGCGCCGGGTATCGACATAGGGGTCCCAAACCCCGGCCACCGCCTTGTCCCCCAGGTTCGTCGCCCATAACTCCCCCACATCGCCCGTCACCACGATATCGCAATCGAGGTACAGCACCTTGTCGATGGTCGGGTCCAGCACCTTGGGCGCGAACAGGCGCAGGTACGCCTCCAGGCTGATATGGCGGTCGGTGAAAAAGTGGGAATATGACTTCAGGTTGAAGGGATGCAGCGTGAAGGTGAAATTTCCAAACCGCTTCAAGGACGCCAGCAGCTTCGTCAATGCCGTTGTGTCGTTGCCAGCGGTAATCAGGTGGATGTCGAAGCGATGCCGCGCGTTATTCTCCAGAAGCGAGGCCATGGCGACAGCGGCGTGCTGGTAGAAGCCGGTATCGCAGCAGAACAGGACCTGGATTTGTCCAGAGCTCGGGCCGGCACCTGGGAGCAAGGTGGGGTTCATGATTTCTACCACTGGACGGGGCGCGGCGATGCCGCTCTGAGAGTGTCGGTGACGCGGCGGACGCGGTCCCTCACGGAGCGCAGCGCCGTCCATACCTTCGGGCTGACAAGGCGCGTTCGGGCCAGCCGCGCCCAAGCCGGCGTCCGGCAAATCTGGGGATCGAGGTCCAGCGCGAAGGTGGCGCACTCCTCGCAGACCGGGACGTTGTTGCGGACGAAGGCGCGGCGGGCATATTCCAGGGCATCCTCGGCCAGCGACCGTTCGAGAAGGCGCCGCAGGCCGGGGGGATCGGGGAAACGATGCCCCTGGTCGGCGATGAAACGCTCGATCACCGCCCGGCGCTGGTTGAGGTCCGGCAGCAGGTTGAGGAAGCCATTGGACATGTTGTGGCGGTGACGGCGGTAGACCGCCT
>DASPMK010000038.1:0-13925 GCA_035627075.1 Azospirillaceae bacterium | reverse complement strand
CAGATTGAAGACGCCGAAGGCGGTGCCACGCTGGTCCTTGGGCGCGCCGTCGGCCACCAGGGCCGCCAGGAGGCCCTGGGTCATGCCCATGTGCAGGCCCCACAGGGCGGCGCCGAGGAACACGGCGATGGGGGTGGCGGCCAGCGCCAGCACGACGTCGGCGATGATGAGGACGGCGAAGCCGCCACCCAGAAGGCCCAAGCGGCCGATGCGGTCGGACAACAGGCCCACGGGATAGCTGGTGACGGTGTAGACCACATTCATCACTACCAGCATCAGCGGTACGAAGGCCACGGGCAGGCCGGCATCCTCGGCGCGCAGCAGCAGGAAGGCTTCGGAGAAGCGGGCCAGCGTCATCACCGAGGCGACCGCCACCAAGGCCCAAAAACGCGGGCCTAAGCGCCGCAAGGCGGCAGGGGACAGGGGGAAGCCGCGCCCGCGCGTGGCGACGAGGCCGGCAGGCTCGGGCACGCCCACCGCCAGCACGGCGACGGCCAGCAATGCCGGCAACACCGCCAGCCAGAAGACGGCGCGGAAGTCGTCGCCGGTCAGCAACATCACCGCCACCGCCACCAGGGGGCCGAGCACCGCGCCCACTGTATCCAGCGCCTGACGCAGGCCATAGGCGGCGCCGCGCGCCTCGGGCGGGGTGAGGTCGGCGACCAGGGCGTCGCGTGGGGCGCCGCGAATGCCCTTGCCGATGCGGTCGACGAAGCGGGCGGTCAGCACGGTCATGGCGGAGTCGGCCAGCGGGAACAGCGGCTTGGTGACGGCGGCGATGCCGTAGCCGAACAGGGTCAGCGGCTTGCGCCTGCCCCACCAGTCGGACAGAGATCCGGAGAACAGCTTGGTGACCGAGGCGGTAGCCTCGGCGATGCCCTCGATGACGCCGACCGACAGCGCGCCGGCCCCGATCACGGTGACGAGGAACACCGGCAACAGGCCGTGGATCATCTCCGACGACAGATCCATGAACAGGCTGGTCAGGCCCAAGGCCCAAATACCCTTGGGAATGGCGGCGCGCATGCGGGGTTCCCAGGCGGATTGCGATGGGGCAACGCCCCTTCTTGCTGAACAGTGGTATAAAGCGGCCGCGCCGATCCTGGGAGGCCCCATGTCCACCACCTATACCGATATCCGCCCCGAACACTGGACCATCCGCCTTGCTCCGCCGGCCGTTCGGCCGTACTTGAAGCTGATGCGGTTGGATCGGCCGATCGGGACGTGGCTGCTGCTGTTCCCCGGCTGGTGGTCGATCGCGCTGGCCTCGGAAAAATGGCCGGACTGGTGGCTGATGGCGCTGTTCGCCATCGGCTCGGTGGTGATGCGCGGGGCGGGGTGCGTGGTGAACGACATCCTCGACCGCGACTTCGATGCCCAGGTGGAACGCACCCGGCAGCGGCCAATTCCCTCGGGGCAGGTGACGGTGAAGCAGGCGCTGGCCTTCCTGGCGTTCCTGCTGCTGATCGGCTTGGTCATCCTGGTCCAGCTCGACGCCATGGCGATCGTGCTGGGGGTGATGTCGCTGGTACTGGTGTTCACCTACCCGCTGATGAAACGCATCACCTGGTGGCCGCAGGCGTTTTTGGGCCTGACGTTCAACTGGGGGGCGTTGATGGGCTGGGCGGCGGTGCGCGGCGAGGTGGAGACGCCCGCCCTGGCGCTGTACGCCGCCGGCATCGCGTGGACGCTGGGCTATGACACCATTTATGCACACCAGGACAAGGAGGACGATGCCCGTATCGGCGTGAAGTCCACCGCCCGGCGGCTGGGCGACGCCAGCAAGATCTTCATCTACGGCTTCTATACCCTGACCTTCGGCGGGATGCTGTGGGCCGGGCTGGCGGCCGATCTCGGCGGGCCGTTCCGCTTGCTGATCGGGGTGGCGTTAATGCAGTTGGCGTGGCAGGTCGGCACCTGGAACCCCGACGATCCCGCCGACTGCCTGAACAAGTTCAAGTCCAACCGCTGGTTCGGCTGGCTGGTGCTGGTGGCCGTCGTTGCCGGCAGGGTGTGGCCCGGTACGGTGTGGTGACATGAAAAAGCCCCTGTTCCGGCTGAAACAGGGGCCTTTCTTATTTCGGGTTTTAACCGAAGGCGGTTGATAGCCGCCTTCGATGTCAGTGGCCGCTCGGCAGGTCCGCCACCTGGGCGTCGGGCTTGCGCTTGGACGCGGCCTTGTCGGCCATCAGAATCTTGGCCATCGGCTTCTTCGGCGGGATTACCGCCTTGGCCTGCTGGATCGTGTCGGCCGGGGCCTCGGCCTCGATCAGGCGTGGGGCGGCGGAGCCCGGCTTGCGGCGCGGCAGCACGATTTCCGGCAAGGCGGCGGTGCGCGGGCTCTTTTTCGTCAGAACCAGACGCTCGCCGGTATCCTCGGCGCGAGCCGCCTTGGGATTGGCGACGGCGTCGACCAGATCGTCATCCAGGGTCGCCACGGCGATGCCGCCGCGAGCCGCCGGGGCCGGGTGGATGAAGCCGAAGGCGGCGTAGGTGCGCATGCCCAGGCTGTCGGTCGGCGGATGCCAGACGCGCACGTTGGTCCAGTCGTTGCGCGGGGAGATGTCGACCACCCGCATGCCGCGGACGAGGCCGTCGCCGTCGATCCAGCTGTGGTCCACGCGGACAACACGGCTGTTGATCACCTGACTCACTACCGAGACATGGCCCCGGGGCATCTTGCCCGTGCGCTTGAACACCAGGACCGACCCAACGGTCGGTCGGCTCGACCGCTCATAGCGGTTCGCCGCGCCCTGCCACCACGTCCAGGCATCGCCACGGATGGTGAAGTTGGTCAGGCTGCGCGCGACCTTGACGCACATCTGGGCCTGGGCGCCGCCACTGCCGGTCACGGCAAGCATCAGCACAAGGCCCAGCGACATCAGAACGCGTGTCACCATGCGACGCATGATGAATCCCCTTCCTTCTTTTCTCGCCATTCGCTGCCTATCACGGGAGGTGGGGGCTGTCTAGCCGACGCTATATCCCGATGATGGGGTAATCCCGGCGTGGAGTTTCTTTTCGCCGCGTCGCTGGAAAAACCGGGCAATGGCAGGCTTTGTCGAGGGTGACCGGAAATTATCACGCAGATTCAGGAGAGTAGGGATGGTTAAACCATAAATTTAGGTGGTTTCTTAGTAAATGGCGGCGGCCGATGCACGCCTGCCACACTTCGCGACTCGGTGAGTGATGCGACAATCTGCCACATTTGAAAGAGGTATCGCCGGATGCCTCCGCTGCTCCACCCGAGGCTTTTCCTTTGCGTGCCGGCGGTTCCTTGGGGCAGGGTGATTCCCATGGATGCCGACGCTTTTGTTCGGGCCAACACGGCCCTTACCGCCCCGCCTCTCCTGCCGGAGATCAGCCTTCACCTCGCCACGGAGGTGACGCCCCTGTGGGAGGCCACCGAGGAGACGCTGGAGCGCTTCAATGTGCCGCCGCCCTACTGGGCCTTCGCCTGGGTAGGCGGGCAGGCGGTGGCGCGGCTGGTGCTGGACCGGCCGGAACTGGTGGCGGGCAAGCGGGTGCTGGATTTCGCCTCGGGCTCGGGCATCGCCGGGGTCGCTGCCGCCAAGGCCGGCGCGGCGCGGGTGGTGTCGGCCGAGATCGACGCCTTCGCGCTGGCCGCCATCCGCCTCAACGCCGAGGCCAACGGCGTTACCCTTGAGGTTACGGGCGATGACCTGGTGGGCGGCCCGCTGGCTGGGTTCGACGTGGTACTGGCCGGCGATGTGTTCTACGAGAAGCCCATGACCGACCGGGTGGAACCGTGGCTGCGGTCGCTGGCCGCCGGCGGGGCGTTCGTGGTGGTGGGCGACCCCGGCCGCGCCTACCTGCCCAAGCAGGGGCTGGAATTCCTGGCGCGCACGCCGGTGCCGACTACCATCGCCATCGAGGATCGCGAAATGCGCGAGACGACGGTATGGCGGCTGCTGCCGGGCTGATGCCGGCGCCGCTGTTCAGAAGTCCGCCCGCAACGACAGGAACAGCCGTCGCTCCAAGGCCGGGCCGGAGGTCGGGCGGTATTCCGCCTGATTGATGCTCTGCCCCTCCAGGGCCACGGTGAGGTGGTCCGTCAGGTGGTAGCCCAGACGCCCGTCGAGGATCAGTTGCGCGGGAACGTCGCGCAGGTAGTAATTGTCGGGGAGCAGGGGATAGATGCCGCGCGGCATGCGATAGGACGAGGCAAAGCCGGCGTAGAGGTCGGCTTCGAACGGGCCGGCGGTGTAGCCCAGTCGGGTGTTCACCCGATGGCGCGCGGCGGTGTCCTCGTTGAACACCGGGATGTCGATGGTGCCGGATCGGTTGACGGTCAAGTCGTCATCGACGATTTCGTAGGTGTAATTGAGGCCCCACCGCCAATTCGCACCGATCTTGCCCTTAAGCCCGGCCTCCAGCCCCCAGCTCCGCGACTGCCCGATGTTGGCGGAGAGGAGGGTGATCTGGTTCGGCGGAATGAACACCGAGGAAGGGCTGGCCGCCTCCGGCGTGGTCATCAGGTTGTCCGTGGTCTGGTAGAACGCCCCCAGCCGCACGGTGGAGTCCAGGGACGGCAGAGCGCGATCCCACGACGCCTCGTAATTCATGATCACCGAGGGATCGAGGTCAGGGCTGCCCGAGGCCATGGCGATGATGCCGCCGGGGTAGTGCTCCGACTGGATGAAACCCATGGCGTGCAGCGACGGCGCCTGGATGCCGCGCCCCACCATCAGGCGCAGTGTATCGAGATCGCTCACTTTGTAGACCAGACCGGAGTTGAAGCTGTACTCGGTGATGTCACGGTCGTAGTCGGCGTTGGTGAAAGGCTCGACAGCCTCGGGCACCCGGGTATGGGCGGTGCCATCGCGCCCGAGTTGGAGGTGGTCCAGCCGCACGCCGTTGGTCCATGACAGGCGGTTGGTGATCGCCCAGTCCCACATGCCGCTGGCGGCGTAGATGTCATACCCGATGTCGGTGCTGGAGCCGGATACGTTGTGCAGCATGTTATGGCGGTATTCGCCGGCCAGCCGCAGGCTGTGGCCGGAGCCCAGCTTGAACAGGTCCTGAAGCCGGGCGATGGTCACCTGATTGGCGATCGGCATGAAGGGGATGATGTCGCTCTCGATGGTGCCGTCCGTCCAACTGCGGTACACCGTCGCCTCTACAAGGCCGAGGCCGGTTTCCGTCGTGTAGGTGAGCTTGGCCGAGCGGATATCGTTCACCATCTCGACCGGCGTGTAGAAGACGAAAAAGCCCGTCTGCCGGGTGTAGGTACGCGTCAACTCCACACCGAGCTGGGCGTCGTCGCTCACCTGCGCCAACCCGTCGACGCTGACCGAGCCGCGGCGCGGTCCGAAGCGCAAGGAGGCTTCGCTGGCCGGCAGGGGGGTATCGAATTCCTCGGCCGTGTGGCCACCCAGCGAGACGCGGACGCCCGCCCGATCGGACAGGTGCTGCGTCTTGACCAGGGAGGCCTCTCGATAATCCTGGGAGCCGGTGCGCACCGTGGCGCTATCGACCGTATCGCGCAACGGGTTGACGGTGATGATGTTGACCACGCCGGCCACGGCGTTGAAGCCGAACAGCGCGGTGTTGGGGCCTTTCACCACCTCGATCTGCCGGATTTCCGCCAGTTCCACCGGCAGGGTGGCCCAGTTGGTCATGCCGTAGTGGTCGAGGTAGACCTGCCGGCCGTTGATCAAGACGAGGAGACGCGGGCTGAACGGGCGGTTGTAGCCGCGCACCGACACGTCGGCCGCATCAAGCGACCAGCGCCACACCTCCAGGCCGGCAGCGCGCGACAGGATGGTGGGGATGTCGGTGGCCCCGCTGCGGCGGATGTCCTCGGCGGTGATGATCTCCATGGGCACCGGCACGTCGGACGCCAGCTTGGGCGAGCCGGTGGCGCTGGTCGTCACCGGCTGGCCGAAAATTTGCTCCAGCGTGCCGTAATCCATCGACTGCGCGATCGCCGGGCCGGCAAACAGGCTCAACGCGACGGCGAGGGCAAGGTCTCTTTTCATCCAGGGCAATCGGCGGGGCGGGAGAAATGCGCCGATGGTATAGCTTCGTTTTCGACACAATGTCTACGTGGGATGCGGGGCGGTATGCGGATGGGGTTGCCGCGCCGCGATGGTGAGGGGGCCGGTAGCACCTGGGGTGGCAAACTGATACGGACGGCGCCTGAAGACTTCGTCCGCATGCCCCTGTCAATCAAAGCTAAGAGCCATCCGAGAAGATGCTCGACGCTATCAGGACCTTCACGTCACACCGCCGTCATGGCCGGACGTGATCCGCATTTCGCGACCTCGCGTGGAGACGTGGGGCAAGCCCGCGCAGGACGACATGAAACAACGTCGTAACAGGGCGGCGATTGTTCCCGGACAGGCTCTAAAGCTTTGATCCATCGGCTTTAAGGGGGCGCGAACGATGGAAGCGGTCATCCGCGACCGCGTATGAGGCGGCATCACGATAACAAGGTTTAAAGAACAAAAGGCCCGCTCCAACGTGGAGGCGGGCCTTTTCCCGATCCAGGACCGATGCCGTCTTACCTCGGCGCCATCACCATGATCATCTGGCGGCCTTCGAGCTTGGGCATCTGCTCCACTTTGGCGATTTCATCAAGCTCGTCGCGCACGCGGACCAGGACTTTCATACCGATATCCTGGTGCGCCATTTCGCGACCGCGGAAGCGCATGGTGAACTTCACCTTGTCGCCTTCCTCAAGGAAGCGGCGCGCGGCACGCATCTTCACTTCATAGTCGTTGTCATCGATGTTGGGACGGAGCTTCAGCTCCTTCACCTCGATGATCTTCTGCTTCTTGCGCGCCTCGGCGGCCTTCTTCTGGGCCTCGTACTTGAACTTGCCGTAATCGAGGATCTTGCACACCGGCGGGTCGGCATTCGGAGCGATCTCGACAAGGTCGAGTCCGGCATCCTCGGCAGCCAGCAGCGCGTCGCGAATCGACACAATGCCCACCATCTCGCCGGCGGCATCGACAAGGCGGACGTTGCGAACGTTGATCTCCCGATTCACCCGCGGGCCTTCGCGGGTCGGAGCGGCATCGGCAGGAATTCGAGCTATGGAAAAATCTCCCTCATCACTAAGCCTGCCTCCCGGGCCTGGTCCTTGGTCTGCCGGGGTACCGTCCATGGCGGTCCCCAGCCCAAGGCCGGCGAAAGAGAGGCGAAGCCGGTTAAAACTCAGAAAGCGACGTCAAGGCCCAGATCGGCAGCCGGAGATTTCGCTTCCTCTTTCAGTTTATTAAGAGCGTCGTCAAGTGCAAGCACTTCCTGAGCCTGCGAGCCCAAACGGCGGATCGCCACGGAGCGTTCTTCCGCCTCGCGCTTGCCGACCACCACCAGCACCGGCACTTTCTGTAGGCTGTGCTCACGAACTTTCAGGTTGATCTTCTCGTTGCGCAGATCGGTTTCGACCCGCAGACCTGCCTTTTTCAGCGCGGCCGCCACGTCCTGGGCATACTCGTTGGCGTCCGACACGATGGTCGCCACCACCACCTGGAGCGGGGCCAGCCACAGCGGAAACTTGCCCATGTAGTTTTCGATCAGGATACCAATGAACCGCTCGAACGAACCGAAGATCGCCCGGTGCAACATGACGGGGCGATGCTTGGCCCCGTCCTCGCCGATATAGCTGGCTTCCAGCCGCTCGGGCAGCACGAAATCGAGCTGGAGGGTGCCGCACTGCCAGTCACGGCCGATGGCGTCGCGCAGCACGAACTCCAGCTTCGGCCCGTAGAAGGCGCCTTCGCCGGGGTTCATCTCGTATGGCAGGCCGGTGGCGTCGATGGCGGCCTTCAAAGCGCCCTCGGCGCGGTCCCAGGTTTCGTCCGAGCCGGCGCGCTTGGCCGGGCGGTCGGAGAACTTCACCCGCACGTCGGTGAAGCCCAAATCCTTGTAAACCTGCAACAGCAGGTTACAGAAGGCGATGCTCTCGCCCATGATCTGGTCTTCGGCGCAGAAGATGTGGGCGTCGTCCTGAGTGAAGGCGCGCACCCGCATGATGCCGTGCATGGCGCCCGACGGCTCGTTGCGGTGGCACGCGCCGAATTCGGCCAGACGAAGGGGCAGATCGCGGTAGCTCTTGAGTCCCTGGCGGAAAATCTGGACATGGCCAGGACAGTTCATCGGCTTGACGGCCAGCGTCTTGTCCTCGTCCGCCTGGACGACGAACATGTTTTCGCGGAACTTCTCCCAGTGGCCCGACGCCTCCCACAGCGAGCGGTCGAGAATTTGCGGCGTCTTCACCTCGACGTAGCCGCCCTCCTGGAGCCGCTTGCGCAGGTAAGTTTCCAGCGTCCGCCACAAGGTCCAGCCTTTGGGGTGCCAAAAGACGGAACCCACGGCCTCTTCCTGCTGGTGGAACAGGCCCATGTCCTTGCCGATGCGGCGGTGGTCGCGCTTTTCCGCTTCCTCAAGCTGGGTCAGGTAGGCCTTCAGCTCCTTGTCGTCGCGCCACGCCGTGCCGTAGATGCGCTGGAGCATTTCGTTGCGGTGGTCGCCACGCCAGTAGGCGCCGGCCAGTTTCATCAGCTTGAAGGCGTGGCCCAGCTTGCCGGTGGACGGCATGTGTGGGCCACGGCACAGGTCGAGCCAGTCGCCCTGGCGGTATATGGTGATCGGCTCGTCGCCGGGGAAGCCCTCGATCAGCTCCACCTTGTACTTCTCGCCGTGGTCGCGGAAGTGCTGGATGGCCTCGTCGCGGCTCCAGACCTCGCGCTTGATCGGCACGTCCTGGTTCACGATCTCGTGCATCCGCGCCTCGATTTTCTCCAGGTCTTCCGGGGAGAAGGGAGTGGCACGCGAGAAATCGTAGTAATAGCCGCTGGCGATCGACGGACCGATGGTGTCGAGCGTGCCGGGGAACAACTCCTGCACCGCCTGCGCCATGACGTGCGCGGCATCGTGCCGGATCAGTTCCACGGCGTCCGGGTGAGTTCGGGTGACGATCTCGATCCGCGCGCTGCCGGTGATGGGAAGATCGAGGTCGCGCAGCTCGCCGTCAACCTTGACGGCAAGGGCGTCCTTGGCCAGGCGCTGGCCGATGCCGGCGGCAATCTCGGCCCCGGTTACAGGGCGGTCGAACTCCCTCACGCTGCCGTCGGGAAGCGTGATGGTGATCTTTTGAGCGTGGTCGGCGGTCTGCATCGTCACGAATTCAGCCGATTTTTTGCGGGAAAGGGCACTCTAGAGCCATAAGCTAGAGTGTCAAGCGCGGTGGCGGTGGTTTTGCGAGGCCGGAGGGCGAGGCTTCGTTCGTCCGTGATGGATAAAAGTGTCGCCACCTCAGTCCGCTCCGCCCGGCATCCGCTTGATCGGGGCGTTGTCGGCCAGCAGGGCGTAGTTGTCCTGGCGGAAGGCGTCCAGGCCACGCTCCACCGCTTCCGCTGGCAGGCCGGTCGAGCGCAGGACCAGACCGGCCAGTTGAAGGCTGGCCTCCATCGCCTCCGGCACCACGGCGGTGGCGCCGGCCGCCTCCAGCACCGGGCACTGGCCCAGGTCGTGGGCGCGGACCACGATGTCCAGCGCCGGGGCGTGACGGCGGATGCCGGCCACCGTCCGCTCGGCCACGCTGGGCCGGTTGACCGTAACCACCGCCGACCGCGCCCGTTCGATTCCGGCGGCGCGCAGCACGCCCGCCTGACTGGCGTCGGCGTAATAGACCGGCAGCGCCCGTTCACGGGCTTTCGCCACCCGCTGGGTGTCCTGGTCCAGCGCCACATATGGGATGTCGTGGGCCGTCAGGATGCGGGCGACCGCGCGGCCCACCCGGCCATAGCCGGCGATCAGGACGTGCCCCTTGAGATCGCCGGTTTCCAGCCCGAAGCGTTCTTTGCCCCAGCGGTCCTCGTGCCAGCGGGCGGCGTGGTGGGCGCACGCCGCCAGAGCCGGCGTCACCGCCATGCTGATCGCCACCACCGATAGCAGAATCTGCCCGGTTTCGCCGTCCAGGAGATCCAGCCCCATGGCCTTGCCGATGACCACGAAGGCGAACTCGCCGCCCTGGGCCAGCACCAGCCCCACTCGCAGGGCGTTGGCGATGCCGAGCCCGACCAGCCGGGCAAGGGCGGCCAGGATCAGTGCCTTGCCGGCGAGCAGCGCCGCCGTCAGCGCCGCGATCAGGAACACGTTGCGGCCGATCAGCGGCAGGTCCAGCGCCATGCCCACGGTCATGAAGAACAGGCCGAGCAGCAGGCCCCGGAACGGCTCGATATCGGCTTCCACCTGATGGCGATAGGCGGTGTCGGCGATCACGAGGCCCGCCAGGAAGGCGCCCAACGCCATCGACATGCCCACCTGGGCCGTGCCCCAGCCAATCAGCAGCACGATGAACAGGTTGGTGGCAGTAAAAACCTCCGGGCTTTTCACCGCGGCGACGTACTGGTAGATCGGGCGGACGACGAAGCGGCCCAGCACCAGGATGACGGCGATGGCGCCGATGCCCTTCAGTCCGGCGAGCGCCAGGGCGGCCGGGATGCTGGCGGCGTTCTCGCCCGACAGCAGAGGCAACAGCGTCAGCACGGGCACCACGGCCAAATCCTGGAAGATCAGCACGGCGATGGCGACCCGGCCGTAGCGGGCCATGGTTTCGCCGCGCTCGACCAGCAGGGTCAGCACGGTGGCGGTGGAGGAAAACGACAGGGTGGCGCCGATCACCAGCGCGGCTTCGGGCGACAGCCCGGACGCGTAGGCGACAAGGCCGATGACGCCGGCCGTCGCCGCCACCTGGAGGACGCCTAGCCCGAAGATGAAGCGCCGCATGGCCTGGAGCCGCGACAGCGGCAGTTCCAGACCGATGGAGAACAGCAAAAACACCACTCCGAACTCGGCCAGGACCTGCGGCAGGGCGGCGTCGATCACCGGCCCGGGTGTGTGTGGCCCTAGCATGGCTCCGGCCACGAGATAGCCGAGCACGGCCGGAATGCGGAACCGCTGAAAGAGCGGCACGACAAAGATCGCGGCTCCCAGCAGCGCGATGGCGTCGAAAAGGAAGGCCGCGTCGTGCATAGGATCAATCGGCCGGAGCCATCTCCGGAAACAGGCTGGTCAGCCCCTCGGCCGAGGCGGAGCAGATGCCGCGCTCGGTGACAAGGCCGGTCACCAGCCGGGCGGGCGTCACGTCGAAACCGAAGTTGGCGACGCGCGATCCGGCAGGGGTGATGGTCACGGTTTCGATGCGGCCATCCTGGGTGCGGCCGGTCATCTCGGTCACCTCGCCCGCGTCGCGCTCCTCGATCGGGATTTCCGTCACACCGTCGCGCAGCGTCCAGTCGATGGTGGGCGAGGGCAATGCCACATAGAACGGTACACAGTTGTCGTGCGCCGCCAGCGCCTTCAGATAGGTGCCGATCTTGTTGCAGACGTCGCCGGTGGCGGTGGTGCGGTCGGTGCCGACGATGCACATGTCCACCAGCCCATGCTGCATCAGGTGGCCGCCGACGTTGTCGACGATCACGGTATGGGGCACGCCGTGGCGGTTCAATTCCCAGGCGGTGAGGCTGGCGCCCTGGTTGCGTGGGCGGGTTTCGTCCACCCAGACGTGGACGGGGATGCCGGCCTCGTGCGCCACGTAGACCGGCGCCAGCGCCGTGCCCCAGTCCACCGTCGCCAGCCAGCCGGCATTGCAGTGCGTCAGGATATTGATGGGCCGTCCGGTCGTCTCGCGGGCTTCGACGATCCGGCGGACGATGCCGGCGCCATGCTCGCCGATGGCGCGGTTGATGGCAACGTCCTCGTCGGCGATGGCGGCGGCCTCGGCATAGGCGGCGGCGACGCGTGCGGCCGGCGGCAGCGGCGCCAGCGCCGCCGTTACCCGGTCCAGTGCCCAGCGCAGGTTGATGGCGGTGGGGCGCGTGCCGGCCAGCACGTCGCAGGCGTGGGCAAGATTGGCGTCCGAGGCATCGGCGTGCAGCGCCAGGGCCACGCCGTAGGCGGCTGTGGCACCGATCAGCGGGGCGCCGCGCACCAGCATGGCACGGATGGCATGGGCCGCCTCCTCCAGCGTGGTCAGCCGCGCCACCGTGAAGGCGTGGGGCAGGCGGGTCTGGTCGATGATCTCGACCGACCAGCCGTCCGCCGCCAGCCAGATCGTGCGGTACGCCACGCCATCCACTTTCATTGCCGCTCGTCTCCCGTGGGATTCGGTCCTCAGCCGGCCACCCGTGCCGGGGGGGCCACATTAGGCAAGTGCCGGACCCGGTTCAATGGGAGAGGGTGGGCGAGAGGGAGGCCGGAGGGAACCTTGCCCGCCGGTTCCTGTTGCAGCGCCGAGTAAGGCGACCAAACAACCCGGAGGCTTGCCATGAGGACGCTTAACGTCATCGCGCTGATCCTGGTGATTGTGGGCGGCATCAACTGGGGGCTTGTCGGCCTGTTCCAGTTCGATCTGGTCGCCGCCATCTTCGGCGGCCCGGATGCCGTCTTGTCTCGGATCGTTTACATCCTGGTGGGGCTGGCGGCGCTGTACTGCCTGAGCCTGTTCCGCCCCGTCACGGCGTACGACTACAACCGAACCGCCACCACCCGCGTGTGATACGGCCGGCGCCCGGCCAACGCCGGCGCCGGCTTTCCCGTCTTCCCCCGCCGCTCCCCGCCCTTGGGAAATGAAGTGCCGGTTCTGTCGCGCGGGTGGCTGTCAGGGCCGGCGCTGGTTGTCCTGGTCTGCGTGATCTCCCTCGTCGGCATGGCGGCGTTGCTGGGCTTTGTCGCCTGGCGTGATCGCGTGCATACCGTGGAGCACGCCGAAACCCTGACTCTCAACGTCGCCGAGATTCTGGGCGCGCACGCCACCCGGCTGTTCGAGAGTGCCGACTATATCCTGCGTCAGGCCGTACGCTTCGCCGGGCCGCCATCGGCCCCGATTCCCAGTGGTCACGATGACTGGCGGGCGCTGAAGACCCTCCTGGATGCGCCACCCTATATGCCGGCGATCTGGTTGGGCGATGCCCAGGGGCGGGCGGTCCTGACCACGCGCCAGTTCCCGGCGCCGCCGCTCGACGCGTCCGGCCGGCCGTTTTTCCATGATCTGCGCGATGGCCGCGCGGCGCTGTCGATGATGCGCCTGGAGGCGTCACGGTTTTCCGGCGAAAGCCTGATCATCCTGAGTCGGCCGTTGCCGTCCGAGTCGCCGCGGTGGCGCTGAGTCCTGAGCACTTCCAGGAAATCTACCGCAATACCAACATCGGTCTGGAGACGGCGGTGATGCTGGTCAAGCCCGACGGCACCCTCCTGGTCCGCGAGCCGATGGCGACGCCCAAGGTGATGGGCCGGTTGAAGGACTGGTCGTCCTTGTGGCGGCGGATGGCCGGCGGGCGCGCGGGGGTGTTCATCGATCGATCGCCGATCCTGGGCGGCATGAGGACGGTCGCCTTCCGCCATCTGGACGGCTATGCCGCCGCCGTGGTGGTCAGCGTGTCGCTGGACGCCGTCATGGCCCGCTGGTTCGACCGGCTGGAGGGCTATGCCGTTTATGGCGGTGCGGCGCTGGTCGCCCTGATCGGGCTGGGTGGGCTGGCGGGGGAACTGATGACCAACGCGTTGCGCCACGCCTTTCCGCAGGACCGCGCGGGTGTCGTGCGCATCGCCTTTCACCCGGCCAAGGTTTCACCCGGCCAAGGAAGGCGGGGCGGTGCTGGTGGTGGCCGACAACGGCGTCGGCCTGCCCCCCGAGATGGAAACCGCCGAACCGTCCGGGGCATCATCGCGGCTTGGGCTGATCCTGGTGCGGGCGCTGGCCGGGCAGTTCTACGCCCGCGTGGCGATGGAGCGCGGCGACGGCACGGCGGTGTCAGTGCCGGTTGAATACTCCCCAAAAGTGGCGGCTGAAAAATCCCCAGGCTGACGCAACGGCACGGCTCCGGGGCGTACGCCCCGGAGCCGTGCGGCCGCCATTCGCCCATGATCCCCTCCATCGCTGGAGGGAGAGG
>DASPMK010000037.1:0-14778 GCA_035627075.1 Azospirillaceae bacterium | reverse complement strand
GTCGAGCAGGGCACGAAGGCGGGACTTCTCGCCAAAAACCGACGCAGGCTCGGGCATCAGGGCTTCTCCGAATCAGGGCGATGCAGAGAGCCACGCCCAGCGCAAGCCGTAAACTGTCGTTAACCTGAGTTCGGAGCCCTGATCACCTGATCGCCCCCCTTGCGGTTCGGGACGTCCCGACCTAAAGTCGCACTTCCGCCCTGGAAAAAAGCAATCGGATGGCCGAAACTCCCTCCATTCCTCCCGACATCGCCGCCTTGAGCTTCGAGGATGCGCTGGCCGAACTGGAACGTATCGTGCGCCAGCTTGAGGAAGGTCGCGCCAAGCTTGACGACGCCATCACGTCGTACGAGCGCGGCACGCTCTTGAAGCGGCATTGCGAGGCCAAGCTGCGCGAGGCCCAGGCCAAGGTGGAACGCATCACCGTGGCCGCCGACGGCTCCCTCTCCTCCGAACCCGCACGGATCGAATAGTGGAAGACGCTCTCAAAGCCGCCATGGCCGAGACGGTCGAACGCGTCGAGGCCGCCATCAACCATCTCCTCCCGCACTCCGACCTCGCCGAGGGCATGCTGTTCGAGGCCATGCGCTATGGTTGCCTCGGCGGCGGCAAGCGGCTGCGGCCGTTTCTGGTGATGGAAAGTTCCAGGCTGTTCGGCGTCAAGCGCGACTGCGCGCTGCGCGTGGCGGCGGCGATCGAGTTCGTTCACTGCTATTCGCTGATTCACGACGATCTGCCGGCGATGGACAATTCGGACCTGCGGCGCGGTCGACCGACCGTGCATCGCAAGTTCGAGGAGGCGACCGCCATCCTGGCCGGCGACGCGCTGCTGACCTATGCCTTCGAGGTGCTGGCCGATCACGCCACCCACGAGGATCCCAACGTCCGCTGCCATCTGGTGGCGTCGCTCGCCAGATCGGCCGGCAGCCACGGCATGGTCGGCGGTCAGATGCTTGATCTCATGGCCGAGCACGAGGAGTTCGCCATCGGCGCCATCACCCGGCTCCAACGGCTTAAGACCGGAGAGCTGATCGCCTTTTCCGCCACCGCCGGGGCGCTTTTGGGCCGTGCCGATCCGGCGCACCTGAACGCGCTGAAGGGCTACGCCTACGACCTTGGTCTGGCCTTTCAGATCACCGACGACCTCCTGGACATCGACGGCGATCCGGCGGAAACCGGCAAGCCGGTGGGCCAGGACGAGGAACGCGGCAAGGCGACCTTCGTATCCATGATGGGTGTCGAGCGCGCCCGCGCCCAGGCGCATATGCTGGCCGAGCAGGCTTGCCGGCACTTGGACATTTTCGACGAGCGCGCCGATCTACTTAAGAGACTCGCCCGCTGGGTTGTCGAACGCCGGGCGTGACGCGCCCGAAGACCGCCGCTTTCAGGAGACTTCCGCCCGTGGCCCCCAACACTCCCCTGCTCGACGCGGTTCGTGATCCCGGCGACGTGCGCCGCCTGAAACCGGAGCAACTGCGCCAGCTCGCCGACGAGGTGCGGGCGGAGACGATCGATGCGGTTTCGGTCACCGGCGGGCATCTCGGCGCCGGTCTCGGTGTGGTCGAGCTGACGGTGGCGTTGCATCATGTCTTCAACACGCCCGATGACCGCCTGATCTGGGACGTCGGCCACCAGGCCTATCCCCACAAGATCCTGACCGGGCGGCGCGAGCGCATCCGCACCCTGCGCCAGGGCGGCGGGCTGTCCGGCTTCACCAAGCGCTCGGAAAGCGCCTACGATCCCTTCGGCGCCGGCCACAGCTCCACCTCGATCTCGGCCGGGCTGGGCATGGCGGTGGCCCGCGATCTGGCGGGCGGCAAGAATCACGTCATCTGCGTCATCGGCGACGGCGCCATCAGCGCCGGCATGGCGTACGAGGCGATGAACAACGCCGGCACCACCGCGTCGCGCCTCGTCGTCATCCTCAACGACAACGATATGTCCATCGCCCCGCCGGTGGGGGCGATGAGCGCCTACCTGTCGCGGCTGATTTCGTCCAAGCCGTACCTCAGCCTGCGCCACCTCGCCAAGGACATCGCCGAGCAGTTCCCCCGCCCGTTGCGCAACGCCGCCCGGCGGGCGGAGGAGTATGCGCGCGGTCTGATCACCGGCGGCACCCTGTTCGAGGAACTGGGCTTCTACTACGTCGGCCCCATCGACGGGCATAACCTGGACCATCTGTTGCCGGTGTTGCAAAACGTGCGCGACGCCGACGACACCAAGCCGGTGCTGATCCACGTCGTCACCCACAAGGGCAAGGGCTACGCCCCGGCCGAGGCCGCCGCCGACAAGCTGCACGCCGTCTCCAAGTTCGACGTGGTGACAGGCGCCCAGGCCAAGCCCAAGACCACCGTTCCCACCTACACCAAGGTGTTCGCCGAAGGACTGGTCGCCGAGGCGGCCATCGACCCGCGCATCGTCGCCATCACCGGGGCCATGCCGTCGGGCACCGGGCTCGACCTGTTCGGCCAGAATTTCCCCGATCGCTGCTTCGATGTCGGCATCGCCGAACAGCACGCGGTGACGTTTGCCGCCGGCATGGCGACCGAGGGCTACAAGCCGTTCGTGGCCATCTATTCCACATTCCTCCAGCGTGGCTACGACCAACTGGTCCACGACGTCGCTTTGCAGAAGCTGCCGGTGCGCTTCGCCATGGACCGTGCCGGTCTGGTCGGGGCCGATGGCGCCACCCACGCCGGTTCCTTCGATCTCGCCTATCTCGGCTGCCTGCCGGGTATGGTGCTGATGGCTCCGGCGGACGAGGTGGAACTGATGAACGCGGTCGCCACCGCCGCCGCCTTCGACGAGGGGCCGTTCGGCCTGCGCTATCCGCGCGGCGAGGGGCTGGGGCTGGAGCGGCCGGAGCGCGGCGCCGTGCTGCCGATCGGCAAGGGGCGCATCCTTCAGGAGGGCACCAAGGTGGCGCTGCTGTCCTTGGGCACCCGGCTGACCGAATGCCGCAAGGCGGCCGAGGCGCTGGCGGCGCGCGGCCTGTCCACCACGGTGGCCGACGCCCGTTTCGCCAAGCCGCTGGACCAGGATCTGGTGCGCCGGCTGGCGACCGGGCACGAGGTGCTGATTACCGTCGAGGAGGGCTCGATCGGCGGCTTCGGCACCCAGGTGCTGCACTTCCTGGCGACCGCCGGCCTGCTCGACCATGGCCTGAAGATCCGCCCGATGGTGCTGCCCGACCGTTGGCTCGACCACGACACTCCGGCGCGGCAGTACGACGAGGCTGGCCTGAACGCCCGCCACATCGTCGCCACCGCCCTGCAGGCCCTGGGCATCGAGGAAAAGGTCGTGGCCGAGGTGCGGGCCTGACGTTTGCGCCATGCCGCAGCTGACCCTTGAAGAGGCCACCGAACTCGGCCTCCAATTCCATCTCACGGGGCGGCTAGGCATGGCCCGCCACTACTACGGGCTGGTGCTCCACCATAACCGTGACTACGGACCGGCCGTCCATCTGGCGGCGTCGCTGCCGCGCCATGAGGGGTTGGGCGAGGCGGCCATCCGCGACGACGTCCTCGCCCGGCCGATCGACCATCCCGTCTATCTGACCATGCTGGGCCGCGCCCTCGCCGGGGCCGGCTGGGCAGGGGCGGGGCTGGAGTGCCTGCGCCGCGCGCTGGCCCAGGAGCCGGCCTTTCCGCGTGCGCTCGACAGCCTCGCCGCCCTGCTGCCGGGGACGCCGATGGAGCCGTTCCCGCTGGCGCCACACGATTCCCGCCTTGCTCAAGGAGCCGAACCGCTTGTGCTGGCGACGGCGACGGGCTACTCTGTTAAGAACATATGCCCATTTATTCGATCGCTCCGTCGCCACTACGACGGCCCCGTGGTGGTGCTGGTGGACGACGATCCGGCGGTGCGGCGGTTCCTCGACGAACACCGGATCGAAGCGCTGGTCCGCCAGCCGGGCCGCTGGCTCGGTATCAACATCCAGACGGCACGCTACCTCTACTATGCCGAATACCTTCAGGCGGCCGGCGGCCGGTATGGTCGGGTGCTGATGTCCGACGTGCGCGACGTCTTCTTCCAGGGCGATCCCTTCGACCATGACCTCGACGGCGACCTCTTCTACTTCCTGGAGGAACCGGGCTCGGTCATCGGCGGTTGCGCCAACAACCAGTTGTGGATCAAGGGCTGCTTCGGGCGGGCGGTGTACGATCGGCTCAAGGAGTGCCGCATCACCTGCTCCGGGACGACCCTGGGCACGGCGGCGGCGGTGGAGCGCTATCTGCGGCTGATGATCATCACTTTCAGCGGCCTGCCGCGCCTCATTTCGGGCGGGCAGGGGCACGACCAGGCGGTTCACAACATGATCGCCCATGTTGGCCTGATCGCCGGCGGCGTCTTCGTCGAGAACCATCGCCACATCGGCACCCTGCACCACACTCCGGCCGAAGATCTGGAGGCGCGTCCCGGCGGGGTGCTGGCGCACCGCGACGGCTCGGTTTCCAAGGTGGTCCACCAGTACGACCGCCATCCACACCTCAAAACCCTGGTGGAGCGGCTATATGGCTGATGGCGGCAAGCAACGCGCCGATGTGGCCCTGGTGGAGCGCGGCCTCGTGGAAAGCCGCGCCAAGGCCCAGGCGCTGATCCTGGCCGGGCTGGTCTACGTCGGCACCCAGCGTATCGATAAGGCCGGGCAGGTGATCGCGGCCGACGCGGCGCTGATGGTCAAGGGGCAGGATCATCCGTGGGTGTCGCGCGGCGGCCTCAAGCTGGCGAAGGGGCTGGACCACTTCGGCATCGAGTCCACCGGCCTGATTGCCATCGACGTCGGCGTGTCCACCGGCGGCTTTACCGACGTGTTGCTGACGCGCGGCGCCGCCAAGGTCTATGCCGTCGACGTCGGCCACGGCCAACTGGCCTGGAAGTTGCGCACCGACCCGCGCGTGGTGGTGCTGGAGCGTACCAACGCCCGCCACCTGACGCGCGACCAGGTGCCCGACCCGGTGGACCTGGTGGTCTGCGACGCCAGCTTCATCAGCCTGACGGTGGTGCTGCCGGCGGCGCTCGATCTGGCGGCGCCGGGGGCGCGGCTGGTGGCGCTGATCAAACCGCAGTTCGAGGTCGGCAAAGGCCGGGTGGGGAAGGGGGGCGTGGTGCGCGAGCCCGAGCTTCACCAGGAGGTCTGCGACACCATCCAGGCATGGCTGGCGAGCCTGCCTGGCTGGCGCGTGCTGGGCATCACCGAAAGCCCGATCAAGGGTCCCGAGGGCAACAAGGAATTCCTGATCGCCGGCGAAAAGGCGTAGGGGCTCCGGTCGGAGCCCCGCGCCCTTACGGGCAGACCTTGCGGACGGTTTCGATCAGCTTGTCCGGGTTGAACGGCTTGGTCAGCCAGCCGGTGGCGCCGGCCTGCTTGCCCAGGGTCTTCTTCTCCGGGTCGGACTCGGTGGTCAACAGCAGAACCGGCGCGCTGCGGTGGTTGGGCGTGGCCCGCACGGCCTTGGTGAAGGCGATGCCGTCCATCCCCGGCATGTTGATGTCGGAGATGATGCAGTCGAACTTGGTGGTCTTCAGCAGATTCAGGCCACTCGGCCCATCCGACGCCTCGGCCACCTCGTAGCCGGCGCCGCGCAGGGTGAAGGCGACCATCTCGCGGATGGTCCGGGAATCGTCGACGGTAAGAACACGCTTGGCCATGGGTGGTCGTCCTGGAATTCAGCTCTGAGCCATCACGGATCAGCAAGCCCCGTGGGTGGCATGCCTAGGATGATATGATCTCGAATAATCCCGAAGTTGTTAAGAATTTGCAATGCAGGCTTCATATCCGTGAGTACGGACGATAACGCCCGTACCTCCGACACCCCGAGCGCCACCTCCATCACCTCCTCGAACACCGAACGCGGCTTGGGATAGACGGTCAGCGTGATCTCGGCGTCGGCTGCGAGACCGGCCGCCGCGCGCGCGCGCGCCAGCGCGGTCTCGAAACCGCCGAGTTCGTCGACCAGCCCCAGCGCCAGGGCCTGATTGCCGGTCCACACCCGTCCCTTGGCGATCTCCTTCACGCCGTCGAGCGACAGCTTGCGGGCCTCCGCCACGTTGCGGGTGAAGGCGCCGTAGATGTCGTCGAGTATGGCATCGAGGCGCTGGAACTCGGACTCGGTGTAGTTCTGGCGGCTGGACCATATGCCGGCGTTCTTGCCGCGCTCCACCGCCTCCCAGCTTATGCCCAGGCTGTCCCAAAGCCCCGTCGAAACCATCTTGCCGGCGACGACGCCGATGGAGCCGGTGAGGGTGGCGGGGTGGGCGATAATGCGGTCGGCGTTCATGGCGATCCAATAGCCACCCGACCCGGCGGTATCGGCCATCGACACGATCACCGGCTTGCCGGCGGCCTTGGCCCGCACCACGGCACGCCGGATCGTCTCGGACGCCACCGCCGAGCCGCCCGGGCTGTCGATGCGGAAGACGATGGCCCGAACGTCCTTGTCCTTAACGGCCTCGTCGAACGCCTCTTCCATCGATGCCGATCCCATGATGCCGCCGAACAGCGGCGAGGCATGATTCTCGCCGCGCTGGATCACGCCCGTGCCATGGATGAGGGCAATAGTGGGGCCGTTGCGGTGCGGCGGACCGACGCGGTCGAGATAGTCGATCAGGTCCAGCGTATCCGCTTCCGCTCCGGCACGGGACAGCGCCTGATCGCGCATTTCATCCCAGTAGCCGATGCGGTCCACCAACCGGCCGTCCAGCGCTTCGCGATCAAGCAGCGGGCTGCGGTCGATCAGGGCGTGAACAGCGGCCGGATCAAGGCGGCGTCCCTCGGCCACGCCCGCCACCAACTGCTCGCTCACGTCGCCCAGAAGGCTTTCGACCATCTCCCGGTGAGCGGGGGTGAAGCCGGTTTCGGTCAGGCTGTTCATGGCGGTTTTGTATTCCTCGCGGTGCCGGATCTCCGGCACCAGATGGAGGAACTCAAGCGCCTTACGGGCGAACGGCACTTCCGAGGCCAATCCGGTCAGGCCGACCATGCCTACCGGTTGCAGCCAGATCTCGTCAAATCGGGTGGCGACGTAATAGGGCCGGCTACCGTCGCCAAACTCACCGAAAGTTTCGGCGAAGGCAAGGGCGAAGCGGCCCGAGGCGCGGAAGCGTTCGACCGCCTCGCGCAGTTCCTGGGCCTTGGCCATGCCCACGCCTTCGCTGCCGAAGCGGGCGATGAGACCCTTGACCCTGGGGTCCGCCTGGGCGCGGTCCAGCGCATCGGCGATGTGGCGCAGGCTGACTTCCCGGCCGAACCACGCGGCCAGCGCCGGGTTACGGGCGGCATACTCGACCAGCGGCTGGTCGAGGTCGAACTCCAGAACGATGGCTTCGGGCGTGGCCTCGCGGTCGGGGATAAAGCGGCTGACGGTGATGGCGATGCCCACCAGCGACACCAGCAGCACCAAGCCGATCACGGCAAAAAAGCGGACGAGAAAACGCAACATGGTGACGGGCTCCGGCAGCTTCCCTAGGCTGGGCAGGGAAGCTAGCCCGCCACCGGGCTGCTGGAAAGTCCCCGAAACGGCATGATAGCGTCAAGCGGCCGAGCGGGGCCGGGAATGAATGATCGTGCGTACGTCGTTGGCCAGATCATCGAGCATCGCCAGCACCTCTTCCGACGCACGGTCCAGGTCAGCGCGGGCGGTCTGCGCCCCAGCGCGGTCGCCCTGCACCTTGCAGCGAAGCGCGCGCTTTCCCGACTCATGCACGCGGGCGTGCGGTTCGGCCAAGGCGGCGAAGTTGGGCAGGGAGCGGATGGAGCCGTCCTTGAGACCGTCGTACCATTTGCCCAAGCGGCAGCCGTGATGGTCGGCCAATTGGTCGGCCTCCTTGTTGCCGCGGCCGTCCAGGGTATCGTACACGGTCTGGCGGAAGGTGGCGTGATCGATCTTGGTTCCCTCGATCAGGGCCAGATGACGCGCCATTTCGTGCAGGCCGCCGGCGTTGCGCTGCGCGATGTCGAGCACGAAGAAGGCCATCATTTCATGCAGGTGATTGGCCGACTGGCTCAGTGCGGCCGCGTTCGCCGCTCCCTCCTCGACAAGGGCGGCGTTCTTCTGGGTCATGTTGTCCATCTCGGTGACCGCCTCGTTCACCTGTTCCAGGCCGATGGTCTGCTCGCGTGTCGCCGTGGCGATTCCTTCGACGAGGCCTGTCAGGCTTTCCACGGCCGCGCCGATGGCTTCGAGCTGGGACCCGGCGCGGCTCACCAGATCGACACCGTCTCTGACCTCGCTGGAGCCCTCGGCGATCAGCCCCTTGATCTCCTTCGATGCCTGGGCCGAGCGGCGGGCAAGATGCCCCACCTCGTTGGCGACGACGGCGAATCCCTTGCCGGCATCCCCGGCTCGCGCCGCCTCGACCGAGGCGTTCAACGCCAACAGGTTGGTCTGGAAGGCGATCTCGTCGATCATGCCGATGATGTCGGTGATCTTGCGGGTCGAGGTCTCGATTCGCCTCATGGCGCCGATGGCCTCGGCGGCGACGATCCGGCCGTCGCCGGCGGCCGACAGACAGTTGTGGGACAGGGTGTTGGCCTGCTGGGCGTTGTCGGCATTGTGGCGCACGGTGGCGGAAATTTCTTCCATGGAGGCGGCTGTTTCCTCCAGGGCCGCGGCGTGATGTTCGGTGCGCGACGCCAGATTGTTCGACCCTTGAGCCACCTCCCGCGCGGTGTCGTTGATGGTGTTGGCGGTTTCGATAATGCGGCTCATCACTTGGGCCAGCTTTTCGGCGGTGCCGTTGGTATCGTCCTTGAGTTGCTCAAACCGTCCCCGGTAGGCGGTGCCGATTCGCCGCGACAGGTCGCCTTGCGCCATGGCGCCCAATACCTCGGCCAGATCGCTGGTCACGCGATCCACCGTATCGGCCAGCCGGTTGGCGCACTCGGCCAGGGTGTGGTGGAACCCGGCCTTGCCCTCCAGCGACATCCGGCGGGACAGGTCGCCCTGGGTGACGGCCTCGACGACGCGGCCCAGTTCTCCGGCAAGCTTTTCTTCCGCCTCGTGGCGCGCGTCCTCGGCGGCGCGTCGCACCTCGATTTCGCGGCGCTCCCGCGCCTCCAGCTCAAGCTGGGTTCGAAGCTTGTCCTGGCAGCGCCGGACCGTCTCGCCCAACCGGGCGATGTCATCTCCCGCGCCGATTCCGTCAAGCGGGGGCGAGGCATCGCCTTCGCTGAGAGCCTTGAGAGCCGCTTCCAAGGTGGACAGGCGCCGCGCGAACCGGTCGCCCACCATCGAAGCGATGGTCAGCGCCGCCAGCAACGTCACGGCTCCCGCGACTGCGGTGCCGAACGGCACGGTGGTAAACCACGCGTCGACGGCCGCCGTTATCGCGATCGCCGCCACGACGCACGCCGCTACCGTGAGTGATAGCTTCCCTTTGATGGTCATGGCGCCTGTTTCCCTTTCATGCCGGTTCGCACGGGGGTGAAAACAGACGAAAGGTTAACGGGAAATCCCTAAACTGCGCAAGGGTTTAGTAAAATAAATAGATATCTATCGGGAAATATAGTTGCGAGCGAAAAGGCTCTAGCGACCCAGCGCGCGGTGCCGCAGCCAGTGGTCGGCCAGCACGCAGGCCATCATGGCCTCGCCCACCGGTACGGCACGGATGCCGACGCACGGATCATGACGACCTTTGGTCAGGATGTCGGCGTCATTGCCGTCCACGTCCACGGTACGGCGGGGCGTGAGGATGGAACTGGTCGGCTTCACGGCGAAGCGGACGACGATATCCTGGCCGGAGGAAAGGCCGCCCAGGATGCCGCCGGCATGGTTGGACAGAAACTCCACCCCGCCGTCGGTGCGGCGGCGCATCTCGTCGGCGTTGGCCTCGCCCGACAGCTCGGCTGCCGCGAAACCATCGCCGATCTCCACGCCCTTGACGGCATTGATGGACATCATGGCGCGGGCGAGATCGCTGTCGAGCTTGTCGTACAGCGGATCGCCCCATCCCGCCGGTACGCCGGAGGCCACGACCTCCACCACCGCGCCGATGGACGATCCGG
This sequence comes from Azospirillaceae bacterium, assembly GCA_035627075.1. GTDB lineage: Bacteria > Pseudomonadota > Alphaproteobacteria > Azospirillales > Azospirillaceae > DASPMK01. The sequence goes on along the minus strand of DASPMK010000037.1, from coordinate 4,772 downwards.
CCTTGCGCACGCCGTCGAGGTAGTCGGCCCAGTTTTCCGCCGCCCTGGCGTCGGGACAGAAGAACGGGTTGCGTTCCACCTCCTCCCAGTTCCAGCGGGAGCGGTCGATGCGGTGGGAACCCAGCTGGACCAGCGCGCCGCGGATCAGCACGGCGCCCCCCAGCACCTTGCGCGCCACCGCCCCCGCCGCCACCCGGCAGGCCGTTTCCCGTGCCGAGGAGCGGCCGCCGCCGCGATAGTCGCGGATGCCGTACTTGGCCCAGTAGGTGTAGTCGGCGTGGCCGGGACGGAACTTGGAGGCGATGTCGCCGTAATCCCTGGACCGCTGATCGGTGTTCTCGATCATCAGTTGGATCGGCGTGCCCGTGGTCTTGCCCTCGAACACGCCGGACAGGATGCGGACCTGGTCCGGCTCTTGCCGCTGGGTGGTGAAGCGCGATTGCCCCGGCCGCCGCTTGTCGAGGAAGGGCTGGATGTCCGCCTCGGTCAGCGGGATCAGCGAGGGGCAGCCATCGACGACCGCACCGATGGCCGGGCCATGGCTCTCACCCCAGGTGGTGAAGCGGAACAGGGTTCCAAAGCTGTTGCCGGCCATCCGCGATGCGTCCTTTAGCTCTTGTTGCCGCCCAGGCTGCCCAGCAGCGCCGCCGTTTCGGCCGCGGCGTCCACCGACACCATGCCCACGGTATGGTAACCGCAGTCGACGTGGTGAATCTCGCCGGTCACGCCGGCGCCGAGGTCGGACAGCAGGTAGAGCGCCGAACCGCCCACCTCATGGATGGTGACGTTGCGCTTCAGGGGGGCGTTAAACTCGTTCCACTTCAAAATATAGCGGAAGTCACCGATGCCGCTGGCCGCCAGCGTCTTGATCGGGCCGGCGGAAATGCCGTTGACGCGGATGCCTTGCGAGCCCAAATCCACCGCCAGATAACGCACCGACGCCTCCAGCGCCGCCTTGGCCACGCCCATCACGTTGTAGTGCGGCATCACCCGTTCGGCACCGAGATAGGAGAGCGTCAGCAGACTCCCGCCCTCGGTCATCAGCGGCACCGCCCGCTGGCACACGGCTGTGAAGGAATAACAGGAGATGTCCATCGTCCGCGCGAAATTGGCGCGGGTGGTGTTGAGATAGAGACCGTCCAACTCGGACTTGTCGGAAAACGCGATGGCATGAACCACGAAGTCGATCCTGCCCCACTCCTCCTTGAGCGTGGCGAAGACCGAATCCAGGCTGGGCTCGTCGGTGACGTCGCACGGCAGGACGAGGCGCGATCCGAGCGAATCGGCCAGTGGCTTGACGCGTTTGGCCAGAGCGTCGCCCTGGTAGGTGAAGGCCAGTTCGGCACCATGGGCGGCCAGCGCGGTGGCAATGCCCCAGGCGATCGAGCGGTCGTTGGCCACGCCCATGATCAGACCGCGCTTTCCCGCCATCAGCGGGCCGGCCTTGACGGGTCCCGACTCTTTCGGCTCCGAGCCCTGCGGCATGTTGCTTGTCATCCGGTCCTCTTTGGTGAACTGTCGGCAGATCGAGGTGGCGCGCATCCTACACCAATAGAGATACGGGTCAAACGCGGCGACACACGGGCAGCGAGGTCGGCATGACCAAAAATGACGACGCCAAATCCCCCCAAGGGCTGGACAGGATCGCCGGTACGGCGCACGACGTCGGCGGCTTTCTAAAGTTCGCGGTCCTGCGTTTCTATAACGACAACTGTTTCCAGACGGCGGCTTCCCTCACCTATACCGCGCTGTTGGCGCTGGTGCCGCTGATGACCATCGGTTTTGCCATCTTTTCCGCGTTCCCCGCCTTCGGCACGCTGCGGGAGCGCGCCCAGCAGTTGATCTTCAAGAATCTGGTCCCGACGGTCGGGGATGCGATTTTGGAATACCTCGGCCGCTTCATGGCCAACGCCGGACAGCTCACCGCCTTTGGCATCATCGGGCTGGCAGTGTCGGCGGTGCTGCTGCTCAGCACCATCGAAGGCTCGTTCAGCGCCATCTGGCGGGTCCACGAGCCGCGCTCCCTGATCACCCGATTCCTCAGCTTCTGGGCAATCCTGACCCTGGCGCCGATGCTGTTCGGCGCCAGCCTCTCGCTGTCCAGTTCGCTGTTGACCTACATGCATCTGGCGCACCTGGATCTGGAGCGGCTGACCTCGCCGCTGGCCGGGGTGGCGGTGCTGATGCCGGGGATTTTGGAGTTCTTCGGATTCGCGTTGCTCTACCTGATCATCCCCAACCGGATGGTGCGTTGGCAGGATGCGGCGGTGGGCGGCCTTGTGGCGGCGCTGTTGCTGGAAGTGTCGAAGGCCGGCTTCGGCTGGTATCTCACCTCCTTCCCCGCCTACCAGACCATTTACGGCGCCTTGTCCACGGTGCCGATTTTCCTGCTGTGGCTGTACATCGCCTGGTCGACCGTGCTGGTTGGCGCCGAGGTGGCGGCAGCGCTGCCGGAGTGGCGGGCGGGCAAGATCCTGCAGGTGGGGCCGGAAGGGCTGCTGCCCGGCCAGCGGCTGGCGCTGGCGCTGGCGGTGCTGCATGAACTGCTTCACGCGAGCAAGCTGGGGGTGGGGATGCGGCGCCGGACCCTGCTGCACCGGGTGCCGGTGGGGGCGACCATGATCGAGGGCATGCTGGTGCAACTTCGCGAAGCCCATTGGGTGGCGCGGACGACTCGCGACGCCTGGGTCTGCACCCGCGACCTGTCGGAAGCCACCCTGTTCGACCTGATGCGGGCTCTCGGCATCGGCCTGCGTGGCCCGGTGCGCAGCAGTATCGACGGGCTGGTCGCTCCCTGGCAGGAGCGTTGCGCCCAACTCCTGGAGGCTTCCGAGGCGGCGAGTCGCGATATCCTGGCGGTGTCGCTCAAGGAACTTCTGGAGTCCGCCGGCGAGGAGGAGCGCGGCACCGTCCCGCTCCGCGCCCGGCGCGGCACCTGACCCAAGAGTCTAGAACAGCTTCTTGCGCACGTCGTAGCTGCGTTCCCGCGACCACTTCTCCATGAATTCGACCAGTTCCTGGTCGGGCGGATCGGGGAGCATCACCTTCAGCTTCACGTACTGGTCACCGTTCTGCTTGGCCTGCTGGTTGTAGAGGCCCTTGCCCTTGAGGCGCAGCACGGTGCCGGTGTTGGAGCCGGAAGGGACTTTCAGCGCGACCTGTCCATCGACCGTCGGCACCTTGATCGTGGCGCCCAGGACGGCTTCCGGCAGGCTGATCGGAATTTCGATGTGGATGTCGCTGTTGACCCGGTTGAAAAACGGGTGCGGTTCGACATGCACCTCGATGATCGCATCGCCGGCGAGACCGCCGTTGAGGCCCGGCATGCCCTGGCCCTTGAGGCGAAGCTTCTGTTCGCTTTCGGTGCCGGGTGGAATCGTGACGTCGATAAAGCGGCCGTTGAGGTTGATCCGCCGCTTGGTTCCGGCCGCCGCCTCGCTGAACGGCACCGATACCGCGTAGTTGATGTCCGAGCCGCGATACGGCTTGGCCGAGGAGCCACCCGCCCCGGTGGAACGGCGACGGCCGCCGAACAGGTCGGCAAACAGATCCTCGGCGTTGAAGCCGAAGCCGTCGCCACTGCCGCTACTGCCGGCGTAGGATCGATTGTAGGTGCGGTCATACCGCTCCGATCCCATGGCGTCGATCTCGCCGCGGTCGTAGCGGGCACGCTTGTCCGCATCGGACAACAGCCCGTAGGCCGCCGAGATTTCCTTGAACTTCTGCTCGATGTCGGTCCGTCCCGGATTGAGGTCCGGGTGGTACTGCTTGGCGAGCTTGCGATAGGCCTGTTTGATGTCCTCGGCGCTGGCCGTGCGGCTCACGCCGAGGACGAGGTAGGGATCACGCATGGGGGCCTGGTCAGACGGTTGCCGCTCCCACCGGGCGGGGGAGCGGGAAGGCCGGCAGGCTACCTCACTGCTGTACCAGACGCCAAGACCCGTCAGGCTGCTGGCAGGCGGTGCCGAACGCCTGCTCGACCCTGCCGTTGACGGTGACGGTCTGCTGATACTCGCGGCAATAGGAGCCCGAGGAGGTGTACCCGTCCTTCAACGGCGTGATCGTGCCGTAATTGCCCGACTGCGGGTTGTTCCAGGCGATTTTCTCGCCGATGGGAGCGGCGTAGGCCTGCTGGGTAGCCCGCTGCAGATGGGTTTGGTCGGCCTTGTCGAGCGAGGCGCCGATCTCGCTGCCGACGAAGGCGCCGAGAAGCGTACCCACGCCCGTGGCGACCAGCTTGCCGGTGCCACCGCCAAAACGCGATCCCAGCGCGCCGCCGGCCACGGCGCCGCCGATCGTCCCCACGGTCTGCTTGGTGCCGCCGGTGGTGGAGCACGCCGCCATCAGGAGCGCGGCGATGACCACAGGAACGAGACTCTTGAACTTCATTGATCCTTGCCTCGACAGGGTTGGTGTCCGGTTTGACCCATAGGGTGGATGCCGGTCGCCGCGCGAAACAGCGTCACCTAACAGGAGCAACCCGTTCGCGCACCAACGGTTGGGTCATTCTGGACAATCATATAAGCGATTCTATGCTAGCTGTGAATCAGCGCTTGGCAGAATCCGGTATCCCACATGAGCGATATTACAAACAACGATCCGATAAACCTATTCCACGATTGGTTGGCCGAGGCGGAGAAATCGGAACCGAATGACCCGAACGCGATGGCCCTCGCCACCGCCGATAGCCATGGGGTTTCCTCCGTTCGCATGGTCCTTCTCAAAGGCGTGGATGAGCACGGCTTCGTCTTCTACACCAACCTGGAGAGCCG
>DASPMK010000036.1:0-2688 GCA_035627075.1 Azospirillaceae bacterium | reverse complement strand
CCGCCGGCAGGGTGGGGCCGTCGTTCAGCGTCACGCCGGCGCGCAGCCGCTCCAAGGCTTCCGGCGTGGGAATGCCCTCCACCTGCGCCCAATAGACCTTGGGCAGCTTGTGTTTGGGATCGGCGATGCGGGCGACCAGGGCGCCGTCGTCGGTCAGCGCCACCAAGCCCTCGCTGTCGCGGTCGAGACGGCCCGCCGGGTGGACGCCCTTGACCGGCACCCAGTCGGCCAGGGTCGCCCGGCCGGCTTCCCGGTCGGTGAACTGCGTAAGGACATCGTAGGGCTTGTTGATGAGGATCAGGCGTGGCACCGGGGTATTGTTTCATCCGGCGCCGCTGCCCGCCAGTCCTTTAATACGACCGCCCGCGCAACGGTTTGATGTCGGGATCGATGCCCGAGGCCGCCGGCACGTCGGGGTCCCAGGTCGGCGCAGACTCAAGCTGCTCGCGGGTCATCGCCAGGACGGCCCGGCTGCCGTCCGGCGCCACCTCCACCCGGTCGGCCGGCACGGCGGTGCGGCGCGGGTCGATGCCGAGCGCGCTGCCCCACTCCACCACCACGGCCCGCACGCCACCGTCCGGCGCCACCAGCAGATTGTCGATCTCGCCGACCTCCTGTCCGGTCGATGTCACCGCCTTGGCGCCGATCAGCCGTTCGATCTCGGCGCCCAACCGCTGGCGGGCCAGCGAGCGCCCCTGCACGTCCTGATTGGGCGGCTGATCGGTGTTGATGTTGGGCAGGGTGGAGCCGCCGTCCCCGGCCTGCTGTGCCGCCACCGGCGGCGAAAGAACGGACCCCAGCACGACCGCAACCGTCATCCACCGCATCGCCACCTCCCTGACCCTTCGCCGGTGCAACCGCGGCACGGGGGATTGGTTCCGGCCGCGGCGGGGTTTCGCGCAGCCGGGGCTTGGCAGGAGCCGGCGGATAGGGTATCGCCCCGCCAACCGACAGCCCTTTCCCCCTCGCTTGAGACTCCATGGCCAAACCGCTCCACCCGCGACCTCGCAAGCCCGCTCCGTTCCCGGCCCAGGCCGCCGTTTCCCCTCCCGCCGACAAGCCCCTGAAGATCGCCGGCCTGGCGGCGGTGGCGGCCCTGTTCGAGCGCGACCCCGGCCGGGTCGAGCGCCTGTTTTTCGATGAGCGGCTGAAGCCCAAGATGGGAGAGTTCTGCAAGCGGCTGGCCGCCGAACGCAAGCCCTACCGCCTCGTCGCCCCCGACGAACTCGCCCGCGTCGCCGGAACGCCGATGCACGGCGGCGTGGTGGCCGTCACCCGGCCGCGCGCGCTCGGGGTCTTCGACGCCGAGGACGCCCGGTTGTGGGCCGCCGCCCACCGGCCACTTCTCGTGCTGGATGGTGTCGGCAACCCGCACAATCTGGGCGCCATCGTCCGCACGATGGCCTTCTTCGGCCTGGAGAAGCTGGTGATCTCCGACCATTCCGCCCAGGCCGCGCCGTCGGAGGCCAGCTACCGCGTCGCCGAGGGCGGGATGGAGTGGGTGGAGATATCCCGCGCCGCCCATCTGCCAACGGCCCTTAAGCGCATCAAGCCCTTCTACCGGGTGGTCGGCACGGCGCTGGGGCAGGGGCGCCCGCTCGACCAGATGCCCGCCGACCGGCCGATCGCGCTGGTGCTGGGAAACGAGGAGGAGGGCATCCCCGCCACGACCTTGGCGGCCTGCGAGGACGTCGTCACCCTGCCGGGCTTCGGCCGGGTGCAATCCCTCAACGTCGCCGCCACGGCGGCCATCCTCGCTTTCGAGATGACACGCACCCGCATGCGTGGTGGAGCATGAGTCGAAATGCCTACCTCAAACGGATCATTTGAGTCATAGTGCCGCGCTTGCGAGGGCCGTTTCGGCGGTTTTCGGCAGCGACATTTTGGATCGGTTCATATTTAGGGACTTTCCTGCAAAATCCCCGACACGCACCGCCAGTCCCAGCGCCTAGCGGGACTTCCCACTCAGGCCTGGACCTGAAGCGGGTTGGTACACGCAGAAAGACGAAGCGACCACCACCATGTCCGTCTCGATCACCAAACCCGCCGAATACGCCAATACCAAGATGGCCGGCTTGACGCTGGGCGCCCTTGGTGTCGTCTTCGGCGACATCGGCACGAGCCCGCTCTACACCCTGCGTGAATGCTTCATGCCGGAACATGGGCTGGCTCTGACCCCGGGCAACGTTCTGGGCATCCTCTCGCTGATCTTCTGGGCGCTCATCTTCGTGGTGACCGTCAAGTACATCCTGTTCGTGATGCGGGCCGACAACAAGGGCGAGGGCGGCATCCTGGCTTTGATGGCGCTGGCCATTCACGGTCGGCAGACCTCGCCGCGCAAGCTGACCCTCCTGCTGGCGCTGGGTATCTTCGGCGCGGCACTGTTCTACGGCGACGGCATGATCACCCCGGCGATCTCGGTGCTGTCGGCGGTGGAAGGGCTGGAGGTGGCGTCGCCCGCACTGGAACATGTGGTGGTTCCGGTGACGCTGGCCATCCTGGTGGCCCTGTTCTCCATCCAGAACCGCGGCACGGCCAAGGTGGGGGCGTTGTTCGGCCCGATCATGCTGGTGTGGTTTGCGACGCTGGCGGTGCTCGGGATCAAGGAGTTGGTGACCGACCCGTCGGTTCTGGCCGCCATCGACCCCCGCTACGGCTTCGCGTTCCTGACCGCCCACGGCTGGGTGT
>DASPMK010000035.1:0-5388 GCA_035627075.1 Azospirillaceae bacterium | reverse complement strand
AGGTCGGCCGGATAGGTCTTGCCGTTGGCGTAGAAGTAGGTGCAGACCTCGGTCGTGATCGTGAAGCCCGGCGGCACCGGCAGCCCGAGGTTGGCCATCTCGGCGAGGTTCGCGCCCTTGCCGCCGAGCAGGTTCTTCATGTCCGCCCGGCCTTCCGTCTTGCCGGCGCCGAAGCTGTAGACCCACTGGTTCGCCATGGTGGATTCCATCCTTTATTCTAGACGCACGTTTCCGGCCATCCCGCGGCCGCCGCCACCGCGTGTCCCGCCCGCGGCACGGCACGGCGCCGACGCAATGCTACCTTCTATGCACGCCGGAGGGCGAATGACAAGATGATCCACCGCCGCAACCACGCATGACGGATCCCCTCCCGCGAAAGGTGGAGGGCGCCCTCCCCGCCCGTGTCCGGCGCCCGCCCGGCAGCCCAAAAATTGGGCAAGAAATATGCATATGAGAATCGCTATCATGTGCGGGCATCAAATGAAAGCCATTCTCATTCACAGCATTGAAGTGCGAATACATGCGGGTTGACAGGAATACCGCACGGCAATATCTTCTCTTTAGGAACATTCCAAAAAGGCAATACACGATGCAGGGCAAACAGAGCGTCATCGACCGGCTGAACACGCTGCTGACGGGCGAGCTTTCGGCGGCCGACCAGTACCTCGCGCATTCGCGGATGATGGAGAACTGGGGCTTCAAGGCGCTGTACGAGCGCATCGCGCACGAGCGCCACGACGAGCTGGAGCACGCCGACAAGCTGATCAAGCGCATCCTGTTCCTGGAAGGCACGCCGGACGTCGCCTCGCGCGATGCGCTGAACATCGGCAAGGACGTGCCGGAGATGCTGCGCAACGACCTGGCGCTGGAGCTGTCGGTGATCGACGCGCTGAAGGAGGCCATCGCCCACTGCGAGCAGGAGCAGGACTACGACACCCGCCGCATCCTGGTCGAACTGCTGGAAGACACCGAGGAAGACCACGCCCACTGGCTGGAACAGCAGATCGGCCTGATCGACCGCATCGGCCTGCAGAACTACCTGCAGTCCTCCATCGGCAAGATTTCCTGAAGGGGGCCGCACCGATGAAGGGGAACGCCGACGCCATCGCCCAGATGCAGATCGTCCTGAAGGACCAGCTGACGGCGATCAACCAGTACTTCCTGCACGCCCGCATCCTGAAGAACTGGGGCTTCAAGGGCCTGGGCAAGTGGGAATACAAGGCCTCCATCGAGGTCATGAAGAGTGCCGACGAGATCATCGAGCGCATCCTGTTCCTGGAGGCCCTGCCCAACCTGCAGGACCTGGGCAAGCTGCGCATCGGCGAGGACGTGCCGGAGATCCTGAAGAGCGACCTGGCCATGGAGCAGGACGCCCGCGCCAACCTGGTGGGCGCCATCGCCGTGTGCGAGGCGAAGGCCGACTACGTCTCGCGCGACGAGCTGCAGGAGCTGCTGGAGGAGTGCGAGGAGCGCATCGACTTCCTGGAGGAGCAGATCGACCTGATCGGCAGCGTCGGCCTGCAGAACTACCTGCAGTCGGCGATCGGCGAGCTGGGGGACTGAACCCCCGACGCGTTGGCCGGTGGAAACGAAACAGGCGCCCTTGCGGGCGCCTGTTTGCGTATGTGAGGACCGCAGTTGGCCATACGGCAATATGCCTACCGGCGGGCCGTTTCGATCGGTCACAATTTATCAAGAGATGACAAGTTTCGGCACGGCCGGAGCATGGTAGCTTTCACCCGTCCGCCACGACCACCGCGACCAAGGAACACCATGCCGACCTTCCGCACACCGGGCATCTACATTGAGGAGCTGCGGGTGCCTGACACCCAGGTGATGGGGGTGCCGACAGCCGTACCCGCCTTCATCGGCTGCACGGAGAAGGCGGCGGATCCGGGCACGGGCGAGCCGGCGGCGTTCAAGCCCGTCGCCATCGCCTCGATGGCCGAGTTCGTCCGCTGGTTCGGCGGCGCTCACCGGCCGGTGTTCCGCATCGCCGGGGGCGGCCCGGACGGCCAGGACTTCGCCGCGCCCGACGCGGCCGGCACGCCCTACCGGCTGGTCCCGGTGGGGGACGCGGTTTTCCACCTCTACGACGCCATGCGGCTGTATTTCGCCAACGGCGGCGGCCACTGCCGCGTCGTGTCGGTGGGCGGGTACGGAAAGCCCGCCGCGCTGGCCGACCTGAAGCGGGGTCTGGACGCGCTGGCCGGCCTGAACGGGCCGACCATCCTGGCGGCACCCGACGCCTGCCGGCTGAACCACGCGGACTACGGCCGCTTCGCCACCGCCATGCTGGCGCAATGCGGGCAGCGGCGGGATCGCATCGCGCTCATCGACCTGTGCGGCTCGACCCGCCCGGAGAACCTGAACGCGGCGGCGGTGAAGGCGCAGGTCACGGCCTTCCACGCGGACATTGCCGGCGACGGACTGGACTACAGCTTCGGCGCCGCCTACTACCCGGCGCTGCGGACCACCACCGTCGGCACGCCGGAGGCCGGCGTCGGCAACCTCGCCATCTTCGGCGAGGACCCGGCCACGGCGGACATCCTGGCCGACCTTCTGGTGAAGCAGGCGAAGGCGACCATCGCCCCGGCGCAGCTCGACCCGGTGATGAAGGTGATCGCCGGCATCCTGCCGGGCCGGGCCGGGGCACCGCAGGGCACGCCCATCGCCCGCACCGACACCGCCGCCCTGGCCCGGGCGACGGACGTTCTGTGCGCGGCGTTGCCGGTGATGGCGCGGATCCGGCAGGCCATCGTCGACCGCATGAACGTGCAGCCGCCCAGCGGCGCCATGGCCGGCGTCATCTGCCAGACCGACGCCAAGCGGGCCGTCTGGAGCGCGCCGGCCAACGTGAGTCTGGCGTCCGTAGCGGCCCCGGCGGTGCCGCTGACCGACGACGACCAGATGCCGCTCGCCACAGCGCCGGACGGGCACAGCATCAACGTCATCCGCACCTTTCGGGAGCTCGGCCCCAGGGTATGGGGTGCGCGCACGCTGGACAACAACAATTACGACGTCCGCTACATCGCGCCTCGCCGCACGCTGATCTTCATCGAGCAATCGATCCGGAAGGCGCTGACGGCGTACGCTGTCGCCGCCAATAACAAGAATACCTGGATGGCCGCCATCGAGGCGGTGACCCGCTTCCTTCAGAGCGTATGGCGGGAGGGCGGGCTCATGGGCAGCATGCCCACGCAAGCCTTCGACGTGCGGTGCGATCTGGGCACGACCATGACCGCGCAGGACGTTCAGGCACGGAGAATGATCGTGCAGGTGAACCTGTCGATCACGCAGCCGGGCGAGTTCATCAAACTGATGTTCGTCCAAGAGGTAGCGGGAAGCTGATAGCCTGTTTGACGGCTTTTCCTTGGTCCTGCTCATATGAGAAATGAGCAGGACCAAGAAAAGCGGTCAAACCGGCTCTGGAAATTCCCCTCTCCCCTACCCCTCGATCCGCGAGAAGTCGGCCACGGCGTTCAGCGTGGCGCGGATCTGGCTGAGCAGGCGCAGGCGGTTGGCGCGCAGGTCCGCCTGTTCGGCGTTCACCGTCACCTTGTCGAAGAAGGCGTCCACCGGGCCGCGCAGGCGCGCGAGCGCGCCCATGGTGCCGGTGAAGTCCTCCTTGTCCAGCAGCGGCTTGGCCGATGCGGCGGCGTCGGTCAGGGCGCCGAAGAGGTCCTTCTCCTCGGTCTGCTGGAGCAGGGCCGCGTCGACCGGCTGGTCGTAGGCGTGGCCGTCCTTCTTCTCCTCGATGCGCACGATGTTGGACGCGCGCTTGTAGGCGGTGAGCAGGTTGGCGCCGTCCTCGGAACCGACGAAGGCCTGCAAGGCCTTCACGCGGGCCAGCAGGCGGACGAGGTCGTCTTCCCCGCCCAGCGCGAACACCGCGTCCACCAGATCGTGGCGCACACCCTGGTCGCGCAGCACCACCTTCAGGCGGTCGGCGAAGAAGGCCATCAGGTCGCCGGCCACCGCGTCCGCCGCGGCGAAGCCGCCCACGGTGTAGAGGCGGTGCGCGGCCTGGAAGACCTGCGTCAGGTTCAGCCGCAGCCCGTTCTCCAGCACCAGCCGGATGATGCCGAGTGCTGCGCGGCGGAGCGCGTAGGGGTCCTTCGATCCCGTGGGCTTCTCATCGATGGCGAAGAAGCCGACCAGCGTGTCGATCTTGTCGGCCAGCGCCACGGCCACCGACACCGGCGCCGTCGGGCAGGTGTCGGTCGGGCCCAGCGGCTTGTAGTGCGCGGCGATGGCGTCGGCCACCACCGGGCTCTCGCCCTGGCCCAGCGCGTAGTAGCGGCCCATGATCCCCTGCACCTCGGGGAACTCGCCCACCACCTCGGTCACCAGATCGGCCTTGGCGAGCAGGGCGGCGCGGGTCGCGGCGTCCACGTCGGTGCCGATGGCGCGGGCCAGTTCGCCGGCCAGCACCTGCACACGCTCGACCTTCTCGGCGACGGTGCCGAGCTTGGCGTGGAAGGTGATGTTGGCGAGCTTGGAGACCCGCTCTTCCAGCTTCGTCTTGCGGTCGAGGTCCCAGAAGAACTTGGCGTCGGACAGGCGGGCGCGCAGCACGCGCTCGTTGCCCGCCACCACGGCCTTGCCGCCGTCCTGCGTCACCATGTTGGCGGCCAGGATGAAGCGCGGCGCCATCTTGCCGGCCTTGTCCAGCACGGCGAAGTACTTCTGGTGCGTGCGCATGGAGGTGATCAGCACCTCCGCCGGCACGTCCATGAAGGCCTCGTCGATGGTGCCCATCAGCATGACCGGCCATTCCACGAGGCCGGCGACCTCCTCCAGCAGTCCGTCGTCGGGCGACAGGGTCAGGCCCTGGGCGGCGGCCAGCGACTTGGCGTCGGCCTTGATCTTCGCCTTGCGCTCCTCGCGGTCGAGGATGACGTGGGCGGTGCGCAGCTTCTCCTTGTAGTCGGCGAAGCCTTCGACGGCGAAGGCATCCGGCGACAAGAAGCGATGGCCACGGGTGGTGTTGCCGAAGGCGAGCGAGCCCTGGCGGTCGCCCAGGAAGAACGAGCCCTCCAGCGTGCGGCCGCCGAACACGGCGATGATGGAGTGCAGCGGGCGCACCCAGCGCACGTCGCTGGAGCCCCAGCGCATGGACTTCGGCCACGGCAGCTCGGCCATCGCCGCCGGGATGACCTCGGACAGCACGGCGGCCGTCTCGCGGCCCTTCTTCTCGGTGACGGCGAAGTAGAACACGCCCTTGCCGGTGTCGCGCTGTTCGCACGCGTCCAGGCTGTCGAGGCCGGCAGACTTCAGGAAGCCCTGCACCGCCTGCTCGGGCGAGCCGACGCGGGGGCCCTTCTTCTCTTCCCGAACGTCGGCGGTGCGTTCCGGCAGGCCGTCGACGACGAGGGCGAGGCGGCG
>DASPMK010000034.1:0-3734 GCA_035627075.1 Azospirillaceae bacterium | reverse complement strand
GTCGAGCAGGGCACGAAGGCGGGACTTCTCGCCAAAAACCGACGCAGGCTCGGGCATCAGGGCTTCTCCGAATCAGGGCGATGCAGAGAGCCACGCCCAGCGCAAGCCGTAAACTGTCGTTAACCTGAGTTCGGAGCCCTGGTGCCATCCGTCGCCCGCTTGCCGCTGCGGAGCGGTGGCGGTACAATATCCAATCTATTGAGGGTGCCGACGGTCACTTCGTTTCCATGACGAGGTGCCCGGCGGTTTGCTCATGTCACACTTCTGCCAGACGGGCCCAACTGAACGGGTCGGAATCACCGGCGTCAGAGTACTGAAGCCATTCAGCAACCTTTCAGATAAGAGGACCTAGCCGTGCTTGAAGCCTACCGCCAGCATGTCGCTGAGCGTGCCGCGCTCGGGATTCCGCCCCTGCCGCTTTCCGCCAAGCAGACAGAGGAACTCGTCGGCCTGTTGAGGAATCCCCCCAAGGGCGAGGAGTCGTTCCTGGTCGAGCTGGTCACCGACCGCGTCCCGGCGGGCGTGGACGACGCGGCCAAGGTCAAGGCCGCGTTCCTGGCCACGATCGCGAAGGGCGAGGAGTCCTGCGCGCTGATCTCCAAGGTCAAGGCCACGGAACTGCTGGGCACCATGCTGGGCGGCTTCAACATCAAGCCGCTGATCGAGCTTCTGGGCGATGGCGAGTGCGGCGCCGCCGCTGCCGCCGCGCTCAAGACCACGCTCCTGATGTTCGACTACTTCCACGACGTCAAGGAACTGGCCGACAAGGGCAACGCCAACGCCAAGGGGGTGATGCAGTCCTGGGCCGACGCCGAGTGGTTCACCTCGCGTCCCGAGGTGCCGGCCAGCCTGACGCTGACCGTCTTCAAGGTGTCGGGTGAAACCAACACCGATGACCTGTCGCCGGCCCCGGACGCGTGGTCGCGCCCGGATATTCCGCTGCACGCGCTGGCCATGCTGAAGAACCCGCGCCCGGGCATCGAGCCGGAAGAGGCGGGCGCCCGTGGCCCGATCAAGTTGCTGGAGGACCTGAAGGGCCGGGGTAACCTCGTCGCCTACGTCGGCGACGTGGTCGGCACCGGCTCGTCGCGCAAGTCCGCCACCAACTCCGTGCTGTGGTGGACCGGCGAGGACATCCCGTACGTGCCGAACAAGCGTTTCGGCGGCGTGTGCCTGGGCTCCAAGATCGCCCCGATCTTCTACAACACCATGGAAGACGCCGGCGCCCTGCCGATCGAGCTCGACGTCTCCAGGATGGAGATGGGCGACGTCATCGAACTGCGCCCCTATGAGGGCAAGGCGCTCAAGAACGGCGAGGTGATCTCCGAGTTCACCGTCAAGTCCGACGTGATCTTCGACGAGGTCCGCGCCGGCGGCCGTATCCCGCTGATCATCGGCCGTGGCCTGACCGCCCGCGCCCGCGAAGCGCTGGGTCTGGCCCCGTCGACCCTGTTCCGCCTGCCGTCCTCGCCGTCCGACAGCGGCAAGGGCTTCTCGCTGGCCCAGAAGATGGTCGGCCGCGCCTGCGGTCTGCCGGAAGGCAAGGGCGTGCGTCCGGGCACCTATTGCGAGCCGAAGATGACCACGGTGGGGTCGCAGGACACCACCGGCCCGATGACCCGCGACGAGTTGAAGGATCTGGCCTGCCTCGGCTTCTCCGCCGATCTGGTGATGCAGTCTTTCTGCCACACCGCCGCCTATCCGAAGCTGGTGGACGTGCAGACCCACAAGGAACTGCCGGCCTTCATCTCCACCCGTGGCGGCGTGGCGCTGCGCCCCGGTGACGGCGTCATCCACTCCTGGCTGAACCGCCTGCTGCTGCCCGACACCGTGGGCACCGGCGGCGACAGCCATACCCGCTTCCCGATCGGCATCTCCTTCCCGGCCGGCTCCGGTCTGGTGGCGTTCGCCGCCGCCACCGGCGTCATGCCGCTGGACATGCCGGAAAGCGTGCTGGTGCGTTTCAAGGGCACGATGCAGCCCGGCATCACGTTGCGCGATCTGGTCAACGCCATCCCGCTCTACGCCATCCGCCAGGGTCTGCTGACGGTGGAGAAAAAGGGCAAGAAGAACCTGTTCTCCGGCCGCATCCTGGAGATCGAGGGGCTGCCCGACCTGAAGGTCGAGCAGGCGTTCGAGCTGTCCGACGCTTCGGCCGAACGTTCCGCCGCCGCCTGCACGGTGCGGCTGAACAAGGAGCCGATCATCGAGTACATGCGCTCCAACATCACCTTGATGAAGTGGATGATCGCGGAAGGTTACCAGGATCGCCGCACGCTGGAGCGCCGCATCAAGGCCATGGAGTCCTGGATCGCTTCCCCCAACCTGCTGGAGCCCGATGCCGACGCCGAGTACGCGGCGGTGATCGAGATCGATCTGGCCGATATCAAGGAGCCGATCGTCGCCTGCCCGAACGACCCGGACGATGTGAAGTTGCTGACCGAAGTGGCTGGCGACAAGATCGACGAGGTGTTCATCGGTTCGTGCATGACCAACATCGGCCACTTCCGCGCAGCCGGTAAGATTCTGAACGGCAAGTCGGACATCCCAACCCGCCTGTGGATCGCCCCGCCGACCAAGATGGACGCGATGATCCTGACCGAGGAGGGCTACTACAGCGTTCTCGGCAAGGCCGGCGCCCGCATGGAGATGCCGGGCTGCTCGCTGTGCATGGGCAACCAGGCGCAGGTGCGCAAGGGCTCGACCGCCATGTCGACCTCGACCCGCAACTTCCCGAATCGCCTGGGCATCGACACCCGCGTCTATCTCGGCTCGGCCGAACTGGCGTCGGTGTGCGCGCTGATGGGTAAGATCCCGACTCCGGCCGAGTATCTGGAGCAGGTGGCGGTGGTCAACCAGAAGGCTGCCGACATTTACCGCTACATGAACTTCGACCAGATCCCCGCCTTCGTCGCGGTGGCGGAGACGGTGACGGTCTGAGTTTAAAGTAAAAAGAAACGCCCCCGCCGGGAAACCGGCGGGGGCGTTTCTTTTTGGCGTCATAGAGGGGATCACCACCTTGCCAAAATGCCCGCGGCACGAAGGTGATCGTAGGCGGCCTGTAGCGGCCACAGCTTCGGTTGCGGTCCGAAGCCGGTCAACACGCCGATCTGCGCGATGTGCCCCCCGGCGGCAAGACATTTGAGCGAGCGATCGAACGTCCCCGGTCCGCCCAATTCCAGGATATGGCTGGCCCCCACACCATCGGTCAGGCCCAACACCGCTTCATCACACTGCCGCTGCTTTCCTAAGAAACACCCACCTTCGGGACGGTACCCGTCTCCAGCAGCACGTAGCCCAGCGACGTGGCACGACGCTGGAGGTTGGAGAGCAGCCGGCGCCGGTAGCGCTCCTCGTAGTAGGCGGCGCCGGGATCGACGTAGTCCATGCCGTGGCGCAGGGCGTTGTAGAACAGCACCGCGATCTTGGACTCTGGGTAGCAGCGGACACTGTTGGCGAATTCCGGGCGCCTATGTGGTGGACGGTTGGAGAGCGGCGAAACGAGAGACGCGGGTTTTGGCCAGCGGTCGATCGGTGAACCGCACCGGGTTTTCCGGAGGCCATTTGGCTTGAGTCACGCCGCCCTGGCGACATCCTCGGTTTGAGCATAGTCGCGCGCTTCGGCCTCGGCAGGTGGAATGTTGCCGATGGGTTCGAGTAGGCGCCGGTGATTGAACCAGTCCACCCATTCCAGGGTGGCGAACTCGACGGCCTCCAACGACCGCCAGGGGCCG
>DASPMK010000033.1:0-11912 GCA_035627075.1 Azospirillaceae bacterium | reverse complement strand
CTCGATTCCGTACTTGGAACCTTCACGGCCGATGCCGCTCTCCTTGATGCCGCCGAAGGGGGCGACTTCGTTGGAGATGATGCCCTCGTTGATGCCGACGATGCCGTACTCCAGCTTCTCCGCAACACGCCAGACGCGGCCGATGTCGCGGCTGTAGAAATAGGCGGCAAGGCCGAATTCGGTGGCGTTGGCCATGGCCACCGCCTCGTCCTCCGTCTTGAACCGGAACAGCGGCGCCACCGGCCCGAAGGTTTCCTCCCGCGCCACCCGCATTTCGGGCGTCACGTTGGCCAGCACCGTCGGCTGGAAGAAGGTGCCGCCCAGCGCGTGCCGCCGGCCGCCGGTCACCACCCGCGCGCCTTTGGCCAAAGCATCGGCGATATGGGCCTCCACCTTCTCCACCGCCGACGGGTCGATCAGCGGCCCCTGGGTGGCCCCTTCGGTGAAGCCGTCGGCCACCTTCAGCATCGCCACCGCGTCCGCCAGCTTGGCGGCGAAGGCATCGTACACGCCGTCTTGCACCAGCAGGCGGTTGGCGCACACACAGGTCTGGCCCGTGTTGCGGTACTTCGACGCGATCGCCCCCTGGACGGCGGCATCCAGGTCGGCGTCATCGAAGACGATGAACGGTGCGTTGCCGCCCAGCTCCAGCGACACCTTCTTCATCGTACCGGCGCACTGCGCCATCAGCAGCTTGCCGATCTCGGTCGAGCCGGTGAACGACAGCTTGCGCACGATGGGGTTGGCGGTCATCTCGCCGCCGATGTCCTGGGCCGGTCCGGTGATCACGCTCAACACGCCCGCCGGCACCCCGGCGCGTTCGGCCAGCACGGCCAGCGCCAGGGCCGACAGCGGCGTGGCGTTGGCGGGCTTGACCACCATCGGGCAGCCGGCGGCCAGCGCCGGCCCGGCCTTGCGGGTGATCATGGCGGCGGGGAAGTTCCACGGCGTGATCGCCGCCGTCACCCCCACCGGCTCCTTCAGCACGACGATGCGGCGGCCGGGCATGGGGTGGGGAATGGTATCGCCGTAGACGCGCTTGCCCTCCTCGGCGAACCACTCGATGAAGGCGGCGGCGTAGGCGATCTCGCCGCGCGATTCGGCCAGCGGCTTGCCCTGTTCGGCGGTCATGATGCGGGCCAGATCCTCCTGGTTGGCCATCATCAGCTCGAACCACTTGCGCAGGATCGCCGCCCGCTCCTTGGCGGTCTTGGCCCGCCACTGGGGGTAGGCGCGCTCGGCGGCCGCGATGGCGCGGCGAGCTTCGGCCGCCCCCATCATCGGCACCGAGCCCAGCACCGAGCCATCGGCCGGGTTGGCGACCTCGGCGCGGCGGCCATCGTCGGCCTCGGCCCAGCGGCCGTCGACATAGGCATCGAAGCGCAGCAGCGTGGGGTCCTTGAGCCCCAGGCGGGCCGCCGTCGCGTTCACCTTTTCGAGCATGGTTTCCATCCCTGGCTGGCGTTGTCCCCTGGACGTATGTGGTTGATACCCCCATGCGTCAGAACAGGACTATAGACGCGCCAGCCGGGGCGGAAAGGGGCCTCCCTCAGGCGCGTCAACCGACAGCCGGCAACGCCGCCAGCGAGCGAGCGAGTTCCGCCTGATCGTAGTCGCGATCCTCCAGCTTGCCGCCGAAAAAGTCCGTATAGGCCTGCATGTCGAAATGACCGTGGCCGGACAGGCAGAACAGGATGGTGCGCTCCTTGCCCTCCTCCTTGGCCTTCAGCGCCTCGTCGATGGCGACCTTGACGGCATGGGTCGATTCCGGCGCCGGCAGAATGCCCTCGACGCGGGCGAACTGGACGCCGGCGTTGAAGCACTCGGTCTGGTGGACGGCCACGGCGTCGATCAGCCCCAGTTCCTTGACGTGGCTGACCAGTGGCGCCATGCCGTGATAGCGCAAGCCCCCGGCGTGGAAACCCGGCGGCATGAAACTGGCCCCCAGCGTGTGCATCTTGGCGAGCGGCGTCAGGCCGGCGGTGTCACCGAAGTCATAGGCGTAGGTGCCGCGCGTCAAGGTCGGGCAGGCGGCAGGTTCGACCGCCACCACCCGCACGTCGGGACCGCCGCGCAGCTTGTGGCCGATGAACGGAAAAGCGATACCGGCAAAGTTGGAGCCGCCGCCGGCACAGGCCACCACCACGTCGGGCCAAGCGTCGGCCATCTCCATCTGCGCCATGGCCTCCAGGCCGATGACGGTCTGGTGCAGCAGGACGTGGTTCAGCACCGAGCCCAGGGCGTAGTTGGTGTCCGGGCGGCTGGCGGCGCGCTCGACCGCTTCCGAGATGGCGATGCCAAGAGAGCCGCGGCACCCCGGGTCCCTCTCCAGCACGGCGCGCCCGGCGGCGGTTTCAAGCGACGGGCTGGGGATGCAACGGGCGCCGTAGGACTCCATCAACGCCCGGCGGTAGGGCTTTTGCTGATAGGAGACCTTCACCATGAAGACCTCCACGTCGATGCCGAACAGGGCGCCGGCGAACGCCAGCGAGCAGCCCCACTGCCCCGCCCCGGTTTCGGTGGCGATGCGGGTGATGCCGGCCTCCTTGTTGTAGAAGGCCTGGGGCACGGCGGTGTTGGGCTTGTGCGAGCCCGAGGGGCTGACGCCCTCGTACTTGTAGAAGATCTTCGCCGGGGTGCCGAGGGCGGCCTCCAGCCGGCGGGCGCGGTACAGCGGCGCCGGGCGCCATTGGCGGAAGATGTCGCGGACCGGCTTGGGAATTTCCACCTCGCGCTCGGTGGTCACCTCCTGCTCGATCAGCGACATCGGGAAAATGGGCGACAGATCGTCGGGACCGACGGGCTGTCTGGTGCCCGGATGCAGGAACGGCGGCGCCGGCACCGGCAGATCGGCCGCGAGATTGTACCAGTGGGTCGGCATCCGGTCTTCCGACAACAGATACTTCACGGTTTCCGGCATTCTCTCCACCCCAAGCACGGTTTTCGTTGGGGCGAATGATGTTCAAGAATTGGGCATAATGCAACGGGAGCGCTATGTCAGGGCGCCACCGGCACGTTATCGATCAACCGGGCCTTGCCCATCCACGCGGCGGCAAGCAGCCGGGCGGGCTTTTCCACCCGCTCGATGGGCTGTAAGGTTTCGGCGTCGCGCAATTCGATATAGTCGATCTTGCCGAAACCGGCGGCCTGTAGCCGCGCCCGCGCCTGGGCCAGCACCGCCGCCGCCGGCACGCCATCGGCCAGCACCGGGGCGGCGTCGGTCAGCGCCCGGTAAAGCTCCGGGGCGCGGCGGCGCTCGTCGTCCGTCAGGTACTGGTTGCGCGAGGACATGGCGAGGCCATCGGCCTCGCGCACCGTGGCACCGCCGTCGATCCGCACGGGTATGTCGAGATCGCGAGCCAAACGGCGGATCACCTGAAGCTGCTGGTAATCTTTCTCGCCAAAGATCGCCACGTCGGGCAGGGCCTGGAGCAGCAGCTTGGTCACCACCACCGCCACCCCGCCGAACATCTGCGGCCGGAACTGCCCGCACAGTCCTTGCGACACGCCGCCGACCATGATCGCCGTGGCGAAGCCCTCGGGGTACATCTCGCGCACGGTCGGAGTGTACAGCAGGTCACAGCCGGCCAAGGCCAGCTTGGCGGCGTCGCCATTCTCGTCGCGCGGGTAGGCGTCGAAGTCCTCGTGCGGGGCGAACTGGGTGGGGTTGACGAACACGCTGGACACCACCCGGCCGCACGTCGCCTTGCCTTGGCAAATCAGCGACAGATGGCCCTCGTGCAGCGCTCCCATGGTCGGCACCAGCGCCACCGTCTCGCCCGCCCGGCGCCACGCCGCCACCCGTTCGCGCAAGTCGGCGACGGAGCGCGCCACGTCGATGTCGGCCATGGTCTTCTCTCCCCCTCAACTCTTGGCGGGCGTCGCGCCGAAGCAGTGCTCGGGTCCGGGAAAGCGCCGGGCCTTGACGTCGGCGGCAAACGCGGCGGCCGCGCCCGACACCTGTTGCCCCAACTCGGCGTAACGCTTGACGAATTTCGGCGTGAAGGTGCCAAACAGGCCCAGCAGATCGTCAGTCACCAGCACCTGGCCGTCGCAGGCCGGCGAGGCGCCGATGCCGATGATCGGCACCCTGACCCGCAACGTGATCTCGCGCGCCAGCCGCTCGACCACCCCTTCGACCACCACGGCGAAAGCCCCGGCCTCGGCGATGGTTTCCGCGTCGGCCAGGATGCGCCGCGCCACGGGTTCCTCGCGTCCCTGGACCTTGAAACCGCCGATCACATGGACCGACTGCGGCAGCAGGCCGACATGGCCCATCACCGGAATGCCACGCTGGACCAGGAAACGCACCGTGTCGGCCATTTCCGCCCCGCCCTCCAGCTTCACCGCCTGGGCGCCGGTTTCAGCCATGACGCGCGCCGCCGCGCGGAACGCCACCTGGGGCGATTCCTGGTAGCTGCCGAACGGCAGGTCGACCACCACGCAGGCGGCGTTCGAACCGCGCACCACCGCCGTCCCATGAGCGATCATCATGTCCAGCGACACCGGCAGGGTGGAATCGAGGCCATAGACCACCATCCCCAACGAGTCTCCCACCAGCAGCAGGTCGACATGGGGGTCCAGCAGCCCGGCCATCGACGCCGTGTAGGCCGTCAGGCACACCACCGGGTCACCGCCCTTGCGGGCGCGAATCTGTGGAGCCGTCGTCCGCTTCACCTCGCTCTGGGCGCTCACGAAACACCGTCCTCGACAAAGGAAAACACAAAAGATTGCGCGTACATATGCGGTCGCGCAACGAAAGTAAAGACATGAGAGACGAGGAGCCCTCGCCTTCTTTTCCTTAAAAAGCGCCGTCGTCGACGGCCTTCAGGAACGCCTCCACCACCACCGGGTCGAAGCGGGTTCCCGACTGACGGCGAATTTCCGTCACCGCGTCGCCATGACTCCATGGCTCCTTGTAGGAGCGGCGGGAGCGGAGCGCGTCATAGGTGTCCACCACCGCGGCGATGCGGGCAGACAGCGGGATGTCGGCCCCCTTGCGCCCTTCGGGATAGCCGGAGCCATCGTGGCTTTCGTGGTGGAACTTGGCGATCTCGGCGCCCAGGGCCAGGAAATTGCGGCCATCGACCAGTCGGCCGGCACGCTCCAGGAAGCGGCAGCCGGTGGCGGCATGGTCGCGGATGAGGCGCTTTTCCTCGTCGTCGAGCGGACCCGGCTTCAGCAGCACCTTCGGGTCAACCACCACCTTGCCGATGTCATGCAGCGCGGCGGCCAGCCCCACCTGCTCCTGGAACACATCGTCGATCTGGTCGGCGTAGGGCGAGTTCTCGCGCAACGCGCGGCTGATGCCCTCCGTCAGGTCGGTGACGCGGGCGACGTGATCACCCATTTCCACGTCCCGGTACTCGGCGAGGTCGGCCAGCGCCACCACGGTGGCTTCCTGGGTGCGCCGAAGCTGTTCGTAGAGGTACAGATTGTCGAAGCCGACCGAAATCTTGGAGCAGAACACCTCGATCAGTTCCTGGTCCAGGTCGTTCAGCGGCCGGTCGGAGTAGAGATAGACCACCGTCTCGCGGTCGTTGGGCGTACGGATGTACAGCGTGCAGTGATCGTCTTCGTAGAAGTTGCGCCGATCTTCCAGGCAACGGTGCACCGCCGACAGGATCGCCGGATCGATATGCTCGGTCGCGGGCTCGTTGATCATCTGCTCGAACCGGCCCGAGCCGGCCAGCACGTACAGCCCGGTGCGGTCGCGCCCAAGCGCCGAACCGCGCTGCACACACAAGATGGCGTCCGGCCCGATGCCGATGATGGCGGACAACTGCGTCAGCACGCCGGCGGCGAACAGCTTCATCGAGCGCAACTGGAACAGCGAGGCGGACGCCTCGATGATTTTTTCGAGACCACGGCGGTTGGTCTCGATGGTCATGATGTCTTCATAGCTGCGCAGAGCCGCCACCGTGGTGGTGAACAGCTTTTGCGCCGTCAGCTCGGTCTTGGCCTTGTAGTCGTTGATGTCGTAGTTGACGATCACGTCACGCTCCGGCGCCTGCCCCGGCTGGCCGGTGCGCAGGATGATGCGGACGTGGCGGTTCCTCAAAATCTCGCGGATGTGGTGGACAAGACGCAGGCCCGCATCGTCGGTTTCCATCACCACATCCAGGAGGATGACGGCGATATCCTCCTCCCGGGCAAGGATTTCCGCGGCCTCGGCCGCCGAATAGGCGGACAGGAACTCGGCCTGGCGTCCCTTGTAGGAGAAATCGGCCAGCACGAGCTTGGTGATCGAATGCACCTCGCGGTCATCGTCGACAACGAGCATCTTCCAGCGCTGGGCGATCTCGCCCTTGCGAGGCGCGCCGGAGTCGCCGTCGTCGAGAAACATCAGATCATCGTCGGAATCGCTCATTGCGGTGTGTGCCGTGCTGGATAGTGGACGGACGTGCTCATACCATAGCAGCGTTCGTCCCTTCCGCCTATCAGGTAGTACGCCCGGGAGTCTTATCGCCGCAGGCGAAACCGGCCCCAACCCGCTCAGTCGTCGTTCATCTTCAAGGCGGCGATGAAGGCGCTCTGCGGGATTTCGACCTGGCCGAATTGCCGCATGCGCTTCTTGCCCTCCTTCTGCTTGTCCAGGAGCTTGCGCTTGCGGCTGATGTCGCCGCCGTAGCACTTGGCCAACACATCCTTGCGCAACGCGCTGATGGTTTCGCGGGCGATGACGCGGCCGCCGATGGCCGCCTGCACGGCGATCTTGAACAGCTGGCGCGGGATCAGATCCTTCAGCCGCTCGCACAGCATGCGGCCACGCCGCTCGGACTGGGAGCGGTGAACGATGACGGACAGGGCGTCCACCGGCTCGGCGTTGACCAGGATCGACGTCTTGACCAGATCGCCTTCCTCGTAGCCATCCATCTGGTAGTCAAAGCTGGCGTAGCCGCGGCTGATCGACTTCAGGCGGTCGTAGAAATCATAGACCACCTCGTTCAGCGGCAGGCGGTAGACCAGCATGGCGCGGCTGCCGGCGTAGGTCAGATCGATTTGCTGGCCGCGCCGATCGGTGCAGAGCTGGAGCACCTGCCCCAGGAACTCGTCGGGCACCATGATGGTGGCCTTGATCCACGGCTCCTCGATGTGATCGATCTTCACGGGATCGGGCATGTCGGCGGGGTTGTGCATCTCCTGCACCGTCCCGTCGGTCATATAGAGCTTGTATACCACCGACGGCGCGGTGGTGATGAGATCCAGGTTGAACTCGCGCTCCAGCCGCTCCTGGATGATCTCCAGGTGCAACAGCCCCAGGAAGCCGCAGCGGAAGCCGAAGCCCAGCGCCGCCGACGTCTCCGCCTCGAAATGGAAGCTGGCGTCGTTCAGCGCCAGCTTGCCCAGGCTGTCGCGCAGATGCTCGAACTCGGCGGCGTCGGTCGGGAACAGGCCGCAGAACACCACCGGGATCGACGGCTTGAAGCCCGGCAACGGCTCGGCCGCCAGCCGCTTCTCCTCGGTCAGGGTGTCGCCGACCTTGGTCTCGGAGATGTCCTTGATACCGGCGGTGATGAAGCCCATTTCGCCCGGCCCCAACCGGCCGGTCAGGGTGCCCTTGGGCCGGAACACGCCGACACGGTCGACCTCGCGCGTGGCGCCGGTCGCCATGAAACGGATCTTCTGGCCGACCTTCAACTCGCCGTCGACCACCCGCACCAGGATCACCACGCCGAGATAGGCGTCGTACCAGCTGTCGACCAGCAACGCCTTCAACGGCGTCTCCAGTTCGCCCCGGGGCGGCGGCAGATACTGGACGATGGCTTCCAGCACGCCTTCGATGTTCAGGCCGGTCTTGGCGGAAATTTCAACGGCGTTGGCGGTATCCAGGCCGATCACGTCCTCGATCTGCTGCTTGACGCGCTCGGGCTCGGCGGCGGGCAGGTCGACCTTGTTGAGGACGGGAATGATCTCGTGGTTGTTGTCGATGGCCTGATAGACGTTGGCCAGCGTCTGCGCCTCCACGCCCTGGGAGGCATCGACCACCAGGATCGAGCCCTCGCACGCCGCGAGGCTGCGGGACACCTCGTAGGCGAAGTCGACGTGGCCCGGTGTGTCCATCAGGTTCAACTGGTAGGTCTTGCCATCCTTGGCCTTGTAGTCGAGCCGGACGGTCTGGGCCTTGATGGTGATGCCGCGTTCGCGCTCGATATCCATGCTGTCGAGCACCTGCTCGCGCATCTCGCGCGCGTCCAGGCCGCCGCAATACTGGATCAGCCGGTCGGCCAGGGTCGATTTCCCATGGTCGATATGGGCGATGATGGAGAAATTGCGGATGTGCGAGAGATCGGTCATGGATGGCGGCCTTCGCGGTCGCGGAAAAATAAAGGGTCGGCGGAACATAGGGCTCGAACGCGCCGGGCGCAACGCCTGAGGTGTCGGGCGTTAGCCCGGACGGCATAATCCCGATGCTTCGCTAGTGCCAAAAGGCGAAATTCCCTAATTCCCTCTATCGGCCGGCACGTCCGGACGCCAAAGCTCTGAAAGCTATGCAAAGCCAGATCCGCATGCCTATTGAGCCGCCATGGCCGCTTAACGAACCAGGCCGCATCGAGAGCCTGAAAGGCTATGACGTCCTCGATACGCCGGCCGAAGTGGTGTTCGACCGGATTACCCGACTGGCCGCACGACACTTCGACATGCCGATCGCCCTCGTCAGCCTGGTGGACGAGACGCGGCAATGGTTCAAGTCGCGCTTTGGGCTTGAGGTTGATTGCACCCGCCGGCAATTGGCCTTTTGCGCCTACACCATTCTGGAAGAACGGGTCCTGGTGGTGCCGGACGCCGCCCAGGACGACCGCTTCAGTCAAAATCCCCTGGTCACCGACAGCCCCGGCATCCGCTTCTACGCCGGCGCGCCTCTTCGTACGCCCGATGGCTATCTGCTCGGCACGTTGTGCATCATCGACCGCAAGCCCCACCTCGATTTCGACGAAACCAAGCAAACCGACCTGCAGGATTTCGCAACGATGGTGATGTACGAACTGGAAGGCCGCCGCGCCATCCTGGGGCTGCAATGTGAAAGCTACGAACGCAAGCGGCTGGAACAGGAATTGCGCAAACAGGCGGAACGCGTGCGTCTGGCGCTGGCCAGCGGCGCGGTTTACGTCTTTTCCCAAGATCGCGACCTGCGCTACACCTGGATCAACGATTCGCCACTGGGGCAGGCGGGCGTTCCCGCCGCCGGCATGACTGACGCCGACATCTTTCCGCCCGAGGACGTACGCCGCCTGAGCGCCTTGAAGAAAGAGGTGCTGCGCACCGGCCAGAAGGCCCGCGAGGTCATAGATACGACGATTTTGAACGAACGTCGCGTTTACGACCTGATTGTCGAGCCGCTGTTTGACGACACCGACGAGCCGAGCGGCGTCATGTGCGCCGCCATCGACGTCACCGAAAACCGCCGCATCACGGAGGACCTGGCCCGCGCCAAGGCCGAGGCCGAGCGGGCGCGTGCCATCGCCGAGCGGGCCAACCGCGCCAAGAGCCGCTTTCTGGCGGCGGCCAGCCACGATCTGCGGCAACCTTTTCAGGCGATGGGGCTGTTGCTGCATCTCCTGCTCGCCCGTCTGCAAGGCCGTCAACCGGAATTGGAGATCGCGCAACGCCTGCACGAGGCCTTGACGGCCGGCGAGGGCCTGTTACGGTCGTTGCTCGACATCTCGACCCTGGAAGCCGGCATCATCCAGCCGCAGATCGTGCGGTTGCCCATCGGCGAACTGCTCGCCCGTCTCGCCCGCGAGTTGGAAGGGCAAGCCGCCGACAAGGGGATCGCGTTGCGCGTGGTGCCCTGCACCTCGGAGGTGCTGAGCGATCCCGTGCTGCTGGAGCGCATCATCCGCAACCTCCTGGTCAATGCGCTGCGCTACACCGAAAAGGGCGGCATCCTGCTCGGTTGCCGGTGCCAATCCAGCAGGGTGCGGATAGAGGTGTGGGATACCGGTCCCGGCATCCCACCCGACAAACTGCAATCCATTTTCGAGGAGTTCTTCCAGGTGGGGAACCCCGAGCGGGACCGGCGGCGGGGCTTGGGGTTGGGCTTGGCCATCGTCGAGCGCACCGCCACGCTTCTGGGGCATCGCACCGGCGTGCGCTCGGTGTTGGGCCAGGGGTCCGTATTCTGGGTGGAGGTGCCGCGTGCCGAGGTCGGTGGCCAGCCCTGCCCATCGGGGCAGCCGACCGAAACCGTCGAGCCGACCGGTTCGGTGATCGCCGTGGTCGAAGACGACCCCGAACAGCTCACCGCCTTGCGCCTGATGCTGGAGAGCTGGGGCTGCTCCGTGGTCGCGGCCTCCTCCCCGGACGAGGCCCTGGCCGGTATCGGTAACCTGCCGTCCCGCCCCGATGCCATCATCAGCGACTTCCGTCTGCGCGGCGGCCTGACCGGGCTCGACGCCATCCGGGAAATCCGTGAGGACGCGAATGCCGCCCTGCCCGCTATCGTCATCACCGGCGATACCGACCCGCAGCGCCTGAAACAGGTCAGCCAGTCAGGATGCCTGTTGCTGCACAAGCCCTTCAAGCCGGAGGAATTGCGCGCCGCCCTGCAACGGGCGCTGATGTAGCCTGGTGTGGAGGGAGCGGCATGACGCCCCCTGCCGCCCTTATATTTTGTCTCCCTACGAACAGGCCCCCTACCGCAGCGCAACATGGTAATCTTTGTTTCGCCGGATCGGCACGCCCTTCTATCCGCTCGGTTAACAGGGACGGACGCGGCCAACGAAGGAACCATCATGCCCCCTGATTCCGCCAACGACGGCGCGAACCTGCTCTTTACTCTCGCCGAGGTCGCCGACCGGCGTGCCGCCCTGCCGACCGGCCGGCTCGTCGAAGTGCCCGAATTCGGGGACAATCCGGGTAATCTGCGCCTGCACGTCTACCTGCCGCGCCGGCTCTCCCAGCGGGCGCCGGTGGTGGTGGTGGCGCACGGCTGCCAACAGTCGGCGGCGGCCTACGACCAGGGTGCCGGGTGGTCCCATCTTGCGGAACGCTGGGGATTTGCCCTGATCTTCCCCGAACAGAAACGGGAAAACAACAGCCAGGGCTGCTTCAACTGGTTCGACCCGTCGCAAGTCCGCCGCGACGGCGGCGAGGTCGCGTCGGTCCGCACCATGGTGGCCTGGGCGCTCGACGCGGTGGATGGCGACCCGGCACGGGTGTTCGCGACCGGCCTGTCGGCCGGCGGCGCCTTGACCGCCGCCTTGCTCGCCACTTATCCCGAGGTGTTCGCCGCCGGGGCCGTCCTTGGCGGCTTGCCTTACCGTTGCGCGTCGAGTGTGTCGGAAGCGCTCGGCTGCATGTACCAGGGCCGGCGCCTGCCTCCGGCCGAGTGGGGTGATCTGGTGCGCGATGCCTCCGACCACACGGGGGTTTGGCCGCGCGTGTCGATCTGGCACGGCACGCGCGATACCACGGTGCGCGCCACCAATGCCGAGGAGCTGGCCAAGCAGTGGACCGACGTCCATGGCCTGGCCATCGGTGCCTTCGAGGAGGAAATGGTATCGGGCTATCCCCGCCGCTTCTGGCGCGGTTCGGACGGCGCCGTCCTGGTGGAGTCCTATGAGATTACCGGCATGGCTCATGGCCTGCCGATCCATGCGGGCGAGGAGGAGCATCAGGTTGGTCGGCCGGGCGCCTTCATGTTCGACGTCAGCATCGCCTCCACCTACCACATCGGCAAATTCTGGGGCCTGGACCAACCGCCGCCCCCCCCGGAACCCGGGGGAACGACGGAGACGGAAACGCCGCCCGCCGAACCGGCGGCCACGGTCAAGCCGACACGGGCGAAGAAAACCGCAAGACCGGCGAAGGCGGCCACGAGCGCGCCTTCCCCCGTCCCCGCACCGGAGCCCGCCGGCCTTGAGCCCCCTGCCGCCGATGAGGCGCCCCCGGAGCCCGAGCCGATGCCG
>DASPMK010000032.1:0-10068 GCA_035627075.1 Azospirillaceae bacterium | reverse complement strand
CAGGATCAATTGCGCCCGCCCGACGTTGTCGAACCCGACCCACAGGATCACCAGCGGCGCGATCGCCACCACCGGCGTTACCTGCAGGATGACGGCATAAGGAAACAGCGCCCGCTCGGCGAGCGGCGAGACGGCGAACAGCAGGGCCAGCGCCACCCCGGCCACCAGCGCCACCACGAACGCCTTGACCGTCACCACCAGGGTGAACCACGCCGACAGGAACAACGTGCCGCCGTCTTCCCCCAACGCGGCGATGACGAGACCAGGAGTCGGCAGGATGTAGGGCGGCACATCCGACAAGCGCACCAACGCCTCCCACAAGGCCAACGCCATGATCCCCACGGCAACGGGAACGGCGTGCCTCATGCCGCCTCCGCCATGGCCTCGGCCAGGCGCGCCGTCACCTCGCGGCACAAATCGATGTAGGGGGCGGAGGTGCGGAAATCGACGGTGCGGGGATAGGGGGCGCCCACCGGGATGTCCGCCACCACCCGCCCCGGCCGCGCCGCCATGACGACGATGCGCGAGGAGAGATAAACGCTCTCGAACACGCTGTGGGTGACGAACACCGCCGTCCACCGCTCGGCCTGCCATAGCGCCAGCAGGTCGTCGTTAAGGCGAAAGCGGGTGATCTCGTCCAAGGCCGCGAAGGGCTCGTCGAGTAGGAGAAGACGGGGCCGGGTGATCAGCGCGCGGGCCAGCGAGGCCCGCATCTTCATGCCGCCCGACAACTCGCGCGGGTAATGGCCGGCGAAGCCGTCGAGCCCGACGCGGGCGAGCGCCTCGACAACCGACGCGCCGGCGCCCTCTCCCTTCAATCGCAGCGGCAAGCGGACATTGTCGGCCACCGTGGCCCAGGGCATCAGGGTCGGTTCCTGGAAGACGAAACCCAGGGATGGCCGCTCTTCAACCCGGTCGACGCGGCCTTCGGATGGCTGGGCCAAACCGGCGATCAGGCGCAACACGGTGCTCTTGCCGCAGCCCGACGGCCCCAGCAGGCTGACGAACTCGCCTTGCCGTACCGTGAGATCAACGCCCGCCAGCGCCCGCGTGCCGTTGGCGAAGACCTTGCCCACCCCCTCCAGCCGCACCAGGGAGCCGTTACTTCCCAAGCCCATGCCCCTTGTTGACGAAGTCGAACATGAAGGCCTTGCGCCAGTCCATCCGCGCCGGATAGAGGCCGGTGCTGGCCATGACGTCAAAGGCCTCCTTCCACCGCGCCTCGGTCATGGCGCCGATGCCCAGCCGGCCGGCGTCCCCGCTCTCGACAATGCCGTACTTTTTCATCTGGGCGATGCCGAAGGCCAGGAGATCGTCGGTCATCTCCGGGTTGTCCTTGCGGATCAACGCGTTGCCCGGGGCTGGATCGCCGTTGAGGTAACTGGCCCAGCCCTCGATCGAAGCTTCGACGAACGCCTTCGCCACCTGGGGCTTTCTGTCGATGAGACGGTGGCTGGCAACGACCATGCAGGCATAACCGGGATAGCCGTCGTCGGCCAACAGGTAGACCTCGGGCTCGATGCCGGCGGCCCGCTTGATCGAAAACGGCTCGCTGCCGAGATAGCCCTGCTGGATCGCGGTCTTGTCGGCCAGAAAGGGAGCGAGGGTGAAGGTGTAGGGACGGATCTGGGTGTCGGTGAAGCCGAACTTCGCCTTCAGCCAGATCCACGAGGTGGAAATGGTGTCGGCCCCCACCATGATCGGCCTGCCCCTCATGTCGGCCAACCGGCTCACGTCCCCGCGCGGGTGGCTGATGAAGACCTGCGGGTCCTTCTGGAAGGCGGCCATCACCGCCTTCACCGGCACACCGGCGTTGACGAGGTTGAACAGCATGATGCTGTTCGAGCCCATGGCGAGATCGACTGCGCCAGACGCGATGATCTGCTGCGTGTTGATCTGTGGCCCGCCCTGGCGGATCTGCACGTCGAGCCCGCGTGCCCGGTAGAACCCGGCGGCCAGCGCCTGATAAAAGCCGCCGTGTTCGGCTTGGGCCTTCCAGTCGGTGACGAAGACCAGTTTCTCCGGCTTGGCCTCCGCCCGTGCCGGCCGGGCCAGCGCGGCCAGTCCCGCGGCCGCCCGCAGGAACGATCGACGCCGCATCTCCCCCTCCTCGCCGCGATCCCCCGAATGATTCGTCAGGCATACCACATCTCGCCCCATGCCGCCCATACGCCGCGAATGGCCGCCCTGCGCCGTCGCTGGAGCGGCGGGAGATGGATCGGCCGAGGGGCATGCCTCCCAAAACATTGAAGATGGCCCCGTTACGGGCTATGTGGTGTGTCAAAGCCTAATACCGGCACCCATGAGGTGGCGGGGTTCCCCAGGAACGGGAGACGTGAGACCATGGCTGAGGCCGAATACCTCCGCGCCGACGACGAGGACGACGACGACATGCCCGAACGCGACGATGAAAAGGAAGACAAGGAGAAGGAGGCTCCCTCCTTCGCCACGATCCAGCAGAACCTGTTCAAGTCCCGTACGGTGCTGCTGTTCGGCCAGATCGACATGAAGCTGGCGCAGAGTATCTCCGCCCAGCTCCTGGCGCTTGCGGTCGAGAATGACGACCCGATCAACCTCTATATCAATTCGCCGGGCGGCCATGTGGATTCGGGCGACACCATCCACGATATGATTCGCTTCATCAAGCCGCAGGTCCGCGTGATCGGCACCGGCTGGGTGGCGTCGGCCGGCTGTCACATCTTCTTGTCGGCGAAAAGGGAAAATCGTTTCTGCCTGCCCAACACGCGGTTCATGATCCACCAGCCGTTGGGCGGCGCGGGCGGCAAGGCCACCGACATCGCTATCGAGGCCAGGGAAATTATCCGCATGCGCGAGCGGCTGAACCGCATGATCGCGCAGGGCACCGGCCAGCCCTATGAGAAGGTGGCCAAGGACACCGACCGGAACTTCTGGATGACGTCCGAGGAAGCGCGCGACTACGGCATCGTCACCAACATCATCGACACCATCGACGGCCTGCGCTGACCGTCGGCCATTCCATCAAGCGCCCCTTTCCCACAGAAAGGGGCGCTTTTTCCATGTGCGCGACGGCGTGCGCGATGGCTATTGGGTGGGTATGGAGGCGAGGCCGCTCGTACCAATGACGCCTGAAGGCGCCGTCCGTATCAGATCAGACGCTGAGGTCGAGCAGGGAACCGCGCGGCTTGACCGCCATGGCCGAGGTGCGGGCCGAAACCGTGTTGGCCAATTGATCGGTGCTCTGGCCCGTCTGGGTGCCGCTCTTGCTGGAGGCGGTGTTATCCACCCGGCCGGCGGCCTGGGGAGCCATCGGCGTCACCGTGCGCGTAACCGCCGCAAACGACTGGGCCGCGACCACCGAAGGCTGCAGGTTCGTCTGCGAGGTGGTCTGGCTTTGTGATTTGGCGATCGGCGCCTGATTGAGCGGGTTGATTTGCATAATCGATACGTGGGCCTATTCCACGGCAATTTCAACCCAGGCGCGATGCAATTTCAAGAACATTTTGCCGAGCATTTCTTGCCGGCCGGAAAATTTTACCCCACCCCAAAGCTCGGGTTTTCAAGGCTCGGGCTGCTGCTGGGTGATGCAGTGGATGCCGCCGCCGCCCCTCACGATATCCAGCGCCGGCACCTGCACCACCTGACGCTCAGGGAAACACCGCCGCAGGATACGAAATGCCTCGTCGTCGGCGAAGTCTTCGAAGGCCGGCATCACCACTCCGCCGTTGGCGAGGTAGAGGTTGGTGTAGGACAGCGTCAGCCGCACGCCGTTGTGGTCGCGGCGCTTGGGCTGGGGCAGCGGAATCACCTCGAACTCGCGCCCCCGCGCATCGCGGGCGGCTTTCAACCGGTCCAGGTTATCCTGAAATGCCTTGAAATTGGAATCGCCGGGATCGTCGGTGACGATGGCTGCCACCACTCCCGGCCTCACGAAGAAGGCGATCTCGTCGACATGGCCGTCGGTTTCATCGTCCTGATACCCCTCCCCCAGCCAAACGACCGTGTTGGCGCCGAGATGGTCCTTCAGGAGTTCCTCGATCTGACCGCGATCGAGATGCGGGTTGCGGTTGGGATTCAGCAGGCACTGCTCGGTCGTCAGCACCGTGCCCTCCCCGTCCACATGGATGGCGCCGCCTTCCAGGACGAGGGGAGCGGCGTAGAGCGGCAGTCCCAGATGCTCCAGCACCTTGCGGCCGACCTCGGCATCGGCGGCGTAGTCCGGGTAGTTCTCGCCCCAGGCGTTAAAACGCCAGTGGACACCGGCCAGCCCGCCCTTGCCATCGACCAGAAAACTGGGCCCGATGTCGCGCATCCAACTGTCCGACAGATCCAGCGGCAACACTGTCACGCCCGTGCCGCAGATCAGCGACACCTCCGCCACGTCCGCCGGATTGCAAACCATGGCGACGGGCTCAAACGCGGCGATGGCCTTGGCCACCTCGGCGTAAGCGGATTTGGCGGCCTCAAAGCCGGCACCGTCCCAGGTTTCCGGGCGGCAAGGCCAGCCCATCCAACAGCGGCTGTGGCCCACCCACTCCGCCGGCATGCGAAAACCGTCCGCGGCCGGCGCCGAGTTCGAAGCCGAAATCGACATGGCGCCATCCCTCCCGTCTTTATGGTTCGAATGCCCGTAAAGCGCCCAGCCCTTACTAACCATCGGCCAAGGGCTTTGGCAATGGGCACCTCCAAAGACGGCCTCACCCGTTCGCGGCGCCGCTCGCCGCCAACCGCTCGTCGCGCAGCCTCATCCGCTCCTGCCGGGCCATCAGAACCCCAGCGGCGATGATGCCGGTCGTCACCACCAACACGATGATGGTGGCCAGCGCGTTGATCTGCGGGCTGACACCCAGGCGCACCGAGGAGAAGATCACCATCGGCAGCGTCGTCGATCCCGGCCCCGAGACGAAGCTGGCGATCACCACGTCGTCGAGCGACAAGGTGAAGGCCAACAACCAGCCCGACACGATGGCCGGCGAGATGATCGGCAAGGTGATGACGAAAAACACCTTGGCCGGTCGGGCGCCCAGGTCCATCGCCGCTTCTTCGATCGACTCGTCCATGGTGGCGAGGCGCGACTGGATGACGACGGCCACATAGGCGGTGGTGAAGGTGATGTGGGCGATGGTGATGGTGGTCACTCCCCGCCCGTCGGGCCAGCCGAACCACTGCTCCAGCGATACGAACAGCAAAAGGAGCGACAGGCCGGTGATTACCTCCGGCATCACCAGCGGGGCGGTAATCATGCCGCCGAACAGCGAGCGGCCGCGAAACGCGCCGAAGCGGGCCAGCGCCAGACCGGCCATGGTCCCCAGTACGACGGCCCCGGAAGCGGTGACAGCCGCCACCTCCAGCGATAACAGGGCCGCCGACAGAAGTTGCTCGTTTTCCAGAAGTGCCCGGTACCACCGCGTGGAAAAGCCGCCCCACACCGTCACCAGACGGGATTCGTTGAAGGAATAGACGATAAGCAGCAAAATCGGCACGTACAGGAAGGCGTAGCCGAAGGCCATCATCGTCAGGAGGAAACGCGAGCGCGGCATGATGTCAGGCCTCTCTCTCGGCTTCCTGCTGCTTGCCCTGGGCATGCTGGAAAATCGCCATGGGCACCACCAGGAACATCAAAAGCGCGATCGCCACGGCCGAGGCCACCGGCCAGTCGCGGTTGGAGAAGAACTCGCTCCACAGCACCTTGCCGATCATCAGCGTGTCGGGGCCGCCCAGAAGCTCGGGAATCACCACCTCGCCCACCGCCGGAATGAACACCAGAAGCGAGCCGGCGATGATGCCGGGCAGCGACAGCGGCAGGGTGATGGTCAAGAACGCCTTCCACGGCCGGCAACCCAAGTCCGCCGCCGCCTCCAGAAGCGTCATGTCCATCTTCTCCAGGGTCGCGTACAGCGGCAGGATCATGAACGGCAGGTACGAGTACACAATGCCGATGTAGACGGCCGTCTCGGAGTACAAGATGGCCAGCGGCTGGTCGATCACCCCGAGCCAGATCAGGAAATTATTGAGCAGCCCGTTGTCCTTGAGAATGCCCATCCAAGCGTACACCCGGATGAGAAACGACGTCCAGAACGGCAGGATCACCAGCATCATCAGGATGACGCGCCAGGACCTGTCGGACCGTGCCATACCGTACGCCATGGGATAGCCCACCAGCAGGCACAGGATCGTCGAGACGGCGGCGATCTTCAGCGAGTTCAGACAGGCCAGGACGTACAGCGGATCGTCCAGCAGGAACAGGTAGGTCTGAAGGTTCAGCCTGATCTGAAGAATGCCTTCTTCCGCCCACTCGACCAGCGGCGTGTACGGCGGCAGCGCCACCACCGATTCCGCGAAGCTGATCTTCAGCACGATCAGGAACGGAATCAGGAAGAACAGGAGGAGCCAGAAGTACGGCACCGCCACCACCAGGCGGCGCCCACCCAGCCCCAGCCGGCGCAGTAGGTTCATCGCCGAACGCGTCGCCCCCATCACCGACGAACCGACGTGCGGCGGCGGCGTCTCGCCCAGGCGGTCGCCCATTTCCTGTAGGAAGCCCTGGCGGCTCATCGACGGACTCCCCCGGATCACTGCGTCAGCATCACGCCGGCGAACGGCCGCCAGCTCAGGTAGACCTCATCGTCCCAGGTGATGGGCATTTCAGCCATGCGATACAGGTTGGGCCGGGTCACCCGCACCACTTTCCCGGACGGCAATTCGATCAGATAGATCGACATGTCGCCGAGATAGGCGATCTCGCGCACGACGCCGCGCGCAATGTTGCGGCCCGCCGGATCGCCGTCATCCGGCGCTTCCTTGGATATCGCGATCTTCTCCGGCCGCACCGCCACCCAGGCTTGCGTTCCCAGCGGCACCGGCAAGCCGTGGCTGATGTAGAGGTCGCACCCCGCCTCCTCCGAGCTGATCAGCACATGATCCGGTTCGTCCTCGATAACGCGGCCGCCGAACATATTGGTGGAACCGATGAATTCGGCCACGAACTTGGAGTTGGGATATTCATAAATTTCGGCCGGTGTGCCGACCTGGGCGATATAGCCATGGTTCATCACGGCAATGCGCGACGACATGGTCATCGCCTCTTCCTGGTCGTGGGTGACCACGATGAAGGTGATGCCCACCTGCTCCTGGATGTTGACCAGTTCGAACTGCGTCTGCTCGCGCAACCTCTTGTCGAGCGCGCCCAGCGGCTCGTCGAGCAGAAGCAGCTTCGGCCGCTTCACGAGGCTGCGGGCGAGCGCCACGCGCTGGCGCTGGCCGCCGGAGAGTTGGTGCGGACGGCGCTTGGCGAAGCGGCTGAGCTGAACCATCTCCAGCATCTCGGCCACCCGCTCGCGGATTTCGTCACGTCCCACCTTGTCCTGATACAGGCCGAAGGCGACGTTCTGCTCCACCGTCATGTGCGGGAACAGGGCGTACGACTGGAACATCATGTTCACCGGCCGCGCGTACGGCGGCACACCCGACATATCGACACCGTCGATGTGGATCTTGCCTTCGGTGGGGGTTTCGAACCCGGCCAACATGCGCAAGAGCGTTGTCTTGCCCGAACCGGAGCCGCCCAGAAGTGCGAAAAATTCACCCCGGTAGATATTGAGCGAGACATCGTCCACCGCAACGAAATCGCCAAACTTCTTGGTCACCCGCTCGATGCGGACGTAGGGCTCTTCCTTGGGGTTCTGCCAAGGTTCGAGTTTGGTCTGCTTGCGGGCATTTTGGGTCATCAGCATGAAACGGGGCTTTCAGGCACGCTGGATGATCTATTAACAGG
Source organism: Azospirillaceae bacterium (assembly GCA_035627075.1). Taxonomy (GTDB): domain Bacteria; phylum Pseudomonadota; class Alphaproteobacteria; order Azospirillales; family Azospirillaceae; genus DASPMK01. Next base: position 2,315 of record DASPMK010000032.1, on the reverse strand, counting down.
CAACGTCCCGGCCTGTGCGTACACAGACCGGGACGGCGATTACCCGAAAAGGGCATGATGCGAACGCGGTGTTATTTGCCGGTCTTGATCTTGGTCCAAAGGCGGGTACGCTGACGGTCGGCGGCTTGGCTGATCCCCTTCAGGGTGAACATCTTCGCCTTCATCTGCTCGGTCGGAAAGATCGACGGATTGTTGCGCACCGCCTCGTCCACCGACGGCAACGAGGCCGGCACGGCGTTGGCGTACTGGACGAAATTGGAAATGCCAGCCATTACCTCCGGCTGCAATGCATAATTGATGAAGGCGTGAGCCTCTTCAGGGTGCGGGGCATCGGCCGGGATCGCCATGACATCGAACCAAAGCTGCACACCTTCATTCGGCACGACATAATCGACGGTCACGCCGGTGTTGGCCTCCGATGCGCGGGCCTTGGCCTGGAGCGCGTCACCCGAATAGGACATCACCACGCAGGTGTCGCCGCCGGCCAGATTGTTGATGGTGGAACCGGTGACGAAAGTCTTGATGTGCGGACGAATGCTGGACAGCAGCTTCTCGACCTTCGCCAGATCCTCTTTCTTCTCCGAGTTCGGGTCGAGGCCGAGATAGTGGAGCGCGGTGGGGATCACGTCGGTCGGCGAATCGAGCAGGGTCACGCCGCATTTCGCCACCTTGGAGACGTACTCCGGCTTGAACAGCAGGTCCCACGAATCCAACGGCACGTCCGGCGCCACCTCCTTGATCTTTTCCGGCAAAAGGCCGATGCCGATGGTGCCCCACTGATAGATGGCGGCATACTCGTTGCCAGGGTCGGTGGTTTCCAGCCGCTTCATCAACGCCGGGTCCAGGTTCTGGAGGTTCGGAATCTTTGTCTTGTCGAGCTTCTGCACCGCCTTGGCCTCGATCATCTTCGCCAAAGTCGGTTCGGCCGTCGGCACGATCACGTCATAGCCGGACTTGCCGACCAGAACCTTCTGCTCCAGGATTTCCAGGCTGTCGTAGACGTCGTAGTTGGTCTTGACGCCGGTGGCCTTGGTGAAACCCTCCAGCGTGGTTTCGCCGATATAGTCGTTCCAGTTGTAAATATTCACAACCTTATCGGCGGCGTGGCCCGCCGTGGAAAAGGCGACCGTCGCAACGGCGCCAAGCAGAAAAGAAGCGAACCGCTTGGTCATTGTGCTTCCCCGACCCATTGACGTTGGCTGCCGGCGCCCCCTTCCGAACGGGCCGAGGCGCTTGGCGCAAGATTGGTATTGCACCCACCCACGGGGGGGTTGTCAATCGCGTTGCTTGGCTGCCATGCCGGTGTGGCATGCCTCTCCCGACCGGCCTCCTCCATTTGTTGCAAATTTGACGTTTTGCGGACACTATGTCGTCGGTTCCCGACATTAGGGCGGACCTATCTGTCAAAGGCGCTACCCTTTTCTTGCTGTTCGTTGACAGGCGAAACAATGCCCCAGACCGCACTGGCCAAGCTCTCCTATCTGGTGGTCGATGACGAAGCCTTCAGCCGCTTCATGATCGCGCGAATCCTGCGATCCGTCGGCGCTGTCAGAATCATCGAGGCGCAGGACGGCCGGCAGGCTCTGGACAAGCTGGCCGATGGCGGCCCGGTCGACTGCATCATCGCCGACATCTCCATGCCCGCCATGGACGGCTTGGCTCTTTTGGAAACGGTTCGGAACGGGCACGCCAACGTGGCGGCGGACGTACCCTATGTCGTGCTCTCCGGCCACCATGAATTGACCCTGGTCGCCCAGGCGAAGAAGCTCCAGGCCAGCACCTTCGTCATCAAGCCGGTCATCCACTACAAGCTGGTGGAACGGTTGGAGCGGATCGTGGCCGGCGAGTTCATCCCTTGCGCGCCATGCGCGCCGGCCCCGGTGGCCACCACCGACCATCCCGCCCCGGTGGAGGCGCCGACGGCCGCACCGGCCCCGGTCGAGGCCACCGCCGAACCGGAGCAAGTGCCCGAACCGCTTTCCCTGGCAAAAGCCCAACCCGTGGCTCCGCGCCGCACAGGGGGGCCGCCGCCGCTCGAAGACATTTTCGCCGCCCTGGATACCCCGGCAGCCCCGCCTCCGTCTCAGGTCCCATCGCCGGTCGCGGCATCCGATGACGAATTCACCTCCCTGACGCTGTCCAATGAGGCCGCCCCCGCCAACCCGACGGCGGGTGATGAGTTCGCCGCGATCGCCTTCAAGGCCGACGCCTCCGGCGCGCCATCGCCGGCCAAGCGCGATGAAGGTGTATTCGGCACGCTCCTGCGCGAAATCGACGACAACCCCACCCCAACCCCCGAAGCACCGCCCGCCCAG
>DASPMK010000031.1:0-2050 GCA_035627075.1 Azospirillaceae bacterium | reverse complement strand
GGCCGTTGCAGCGGGACTGCCGGATGCTCGGACAGCGGCGCCCGCTGGTTCCAGTTGCCGTGGTCGAGCCAGGGGCGGCGATCCTCCAGCCCATCGGGGATGAGACCGAACAGGTCGTGCAGCGTGCGCTCCAACCGGATGGCGGCAGGGCGTAGCGGGCTGACCGCGGGATAGTGGCCGTTGGGCGCGTCGAAGGAAACCACGCCGATATCGCCGGACATCTCCTCGCGCAGCGCCAGATGAACGGTGTGCGGCCGCTCGCCCCACACGCCCAGCACCGCCCAGTCGGCACCGGCCATCTCCTCCAGCAACGCCTCCCAGTGGGCGCGGTCGACAATGAAACGCGGCCATGGCCGGTGGCCGGGAACTTCGCGGCCCAGCCGGCCCAGCACGGACAGAAGTGGCGGAAGACCGAACATGCCCGCTCCCCCTTAGCCCAACAGTCCGGCCACGTGCTGAAACCACGCGACCAGCGGCGGCGGCAGCCACAGGCCGGCGACCAGCACCAGCGCCAGATGGACGAACATCGGCACCATGGAAGCCTGGACGCGGGCGTTCTCGCCCACCGGCTCGCCGAAGGCCATGCCCTGGAGGCGCAAGACCAGCGCGCCGAACGCCAGCAACAGCCCCGCCACAAATGGCAACGCCAGGAGCGGTTGGCTGGCGAAGGTCGAGGTGACGACCAGGAACTCGCTCATGAACACGCCGAAGGGCGGCAGCCCGGCAATCGCCAGCACGCCCGCCACCAACGCCCAGCCCAGCGCCGGGTGGCTGGCGGTCAGGCCTCGGATTTCGGCAAGGTTCTGTGTGCCCTTGGCCTGGGTGATGTGGCCGACGGCGAAGAAGATGGCCGACTTGGTCAGGCTATGCATGGCCATGTGCAGCAACCCCGCGAAATTGGCGAGCGGTCCGCCGACGCCGAAGGCGAAGGTGATGATGCCCATGTGCTCGATGGAACTGTAGGCGAAGAATCGTTTGATGTCGCGGCGCCGGTAGAGCATCAGCCCGGCCAGCACCAGCGATCCCAGCCCCATGGCGATCATCAGCGGCCCGGGCGCGATGGCGGCGCCGTTGGCGGCTAGCAGCATCTTGAAGCGCAGCACGGCGTAGAGCGCCACATTGAGCAGCAGGCCGGACAGCACCGCCGAAATCGGCGTCGGCCCCTCGGCGTGGGCGTCGGGCAGCCAGGCGTGCAGGGGGGCGAGGCCCACCTTGGTACCGTAGCCGATCAGCAGGAAGACGAAGGCCAGATTGAGGATGTCGGGGTTGATCCCCGCCATGTTGGCGTGCAGCACCGACCACGTCATGGCATCGGCACCGCCGCCCACCACCGGCTGGGCCCCCAGGTACAGCAGGATGGTGCCGAACAGCGCCAGCGCGATGCCGACACCACACAGGATGAAATATTTCCACGCCGCCTCGATCGACTCCGGCGTGCGGTAGAGGCTGACCATCAGCACGGTAGTGAGCGTGGCGCCTTCCACCGCCACCCACATCAGACCCAGGTTGTTGGCGGCCAGCGCCAGCAGCATGGTGAACATGAAGCCCTGATACATGGCGTGGTAGAAGCGAAGCGCCAGCGGGTTGAGCTTCCGCCGCTCCACCTCGTGCGCAATGTAGGTTGCGGAGAATATCGCGGTGGTGAGGCCGACGAAAGCCGTCAGCACGATCAGGTAGACGTTGAAGTCGTCGAGCAGGAACAGGGGCGAGGTGGCCGGGCCGTGGCCGAACAGCGCGCAGGCCCCGACGAACGTCAGCGCGGATGCCGCCACGTTGACCCAGGCCGCCACGCGATGGCTGGGAACGAGCGCCAGGACGGCACCCGACACCAGGGGCAGGAAGACGACGCCTATGAGAAGGGTGAGTGCCACGGGATCAGTGCCTCTCGCCCCGAAAGGTTTCGAGCGCCTGGAGGTCCAGGGTGTCGAAGCGCTCACGGATGTGGAAAAGGAAAATGCCGAAGATGATGAAGGCCACCATCACCGAGAAGGCGATCGACATTTCGACCACCAGCGGCATGCCCTCCGCCCCCACCGCCGCCAGGATCAGC
>DASPMK010000030.1:0-5470 GCA_035627075.1 Azospirillaceae bacterium | reverse complement strand
GCGCGCCGCGCATCCTGGCGTCCGGCCTTGGCATGGGCGGCGTGCTGTATCTTCTGGGGCCTGTGCTGGCGTCATGGCTCGGCGGTGGGGCGGTAGTGAAGGTGGCGGCGCTGGCGCTGCTGTGCGGCGGCGGGGCGGCGGTCTATTTCGCGCTCTGCCATCTGTCCGGCGCGGCGCGGCTGGACGATGTGAGGCAGATTGTCAAGCCGCCGGCGGACAGCGCTGCTTGACCCTGCCGCGCCCGGCGGCGATAAACGCCCATCTTACGTCCGACTCGCCCCCGATTCGCCCCGATTCGCCCCGATTCGCGATGAAAAAACCAGGAGTGGTCCCGTGAACCGCATCTTCTCCGGCATGCAGCCGACCCGCCAGCTTCACCTCGGCAACTATCTGGGGGCGCTGCGCAACTGGGTCGCCTTGCAGGACCAGTACGAGAGCATTTTCTGCATCGTCGACCTGCACGCGCTGACCATCGAGCACAAGCCGGACCAGCTTCGCCAGAACATCCGCGAGGTGACGGCGGCCTACATCGCCGCCGGCGTGGACCCCGACCGCTGCATCATCTTCAACCAGTCCGCCGTGGCGGCGCATTCGGAGCTGGCGTGGATTTTGTCGTGCCACGCGCCGCTCGGCTGGCTCAACCGCATGACCCAGTTCAAGGAGAAGGCGGGCAAGCACCGCGACAACGCGGTGCTGGGGCTGTACAGCTACCCCGTGCTGATGGCCGCCGACATCCTGACCTACAAGGCCACCCATGTGCCGGTGGGCGAGGACCAGAAGCAGCACCTGGAGTTGGCGCGCGACATTGCCGGTGCCTTCAACCGCTATTACGGTGTGGAATACTTCCCGCTGCCCGAGCCGCAGATTTTGGGCGAGGCGACGCGGGTGATGAGCCTGCGCGACGGCACCAAGAAGATGTCGAAGTCGGACGAGTCGGAGTATTCGCGCATCAACATGACCGATGACGCCGACACCATCGCCCTGAAGATCCGCAAGGCCAAGACCGATCTCGATCCGCTGCCCGAGACGGTGGAGGGGCTGGAGAAGCGGCCGGAGGCCGACAATCTCGTCACCATCTACGCGGCGCTGGAAGGCGGGAGCCGGCAGGCAGTTCTTACCCGCCATGCCGGGCAACAATTTTCCGCCTTCAAGGCAGTTTTGACCGAGCTGGCGGTGGCCAAGCTGGCGCCGATGACCGGCGAGATGAACCGCCTGCTGGCCGATCCGGCGGAAATCGACCGGATTTTGAGGCGAGGCGCGGAAAAGGCCGGGGCGATAGCGTCCAGGCACATGGACGAGATCAAGGACATCATCGGCCTGCTGCGGCCCTGACGGCTGGCACGCGGCTTGCAATTTTTCCTGGGTTGAAAAAGGACGTCGCGCTCCGCCATGGGGCGGGAGCGCGACACGCCTGCCCAGGAGCCGTGCGCCATGCCCGTCGCGAACACCGCTGCCTCGCCCGTCACCGTCCTGACGCGCCTGTCCGTCGATGCCGAAGGGCGGGAGGCCCGCGTGCCCGAGGGGCGGGCCGGCTCCGTCACCCCGGCGGTATCGGACGACGGGCGCTTCACGGTGTTCGCCAGCACCGCCGCCAACCTCGTTCCCGGCGACACCAACAGTTGCTCCGACATCTTCCTGCGCGACCTGCGGGCCGGTACCGTCAGCCGCGTGTCGCTCGCTCCCAACGGCGGGCAGCAGCGGGTGCGCACGCCGGGTGACGGGGCGTCGTCGCCGGACATCTCCGCCAACGGCCGCTACATCGTCTATTCCAGCGCCGCCACGAACCTCGCGCCCGGCGATACCAACGGCCTCAACGATATCTTCCGCTACGACCGGCTGACCGGCGCCACCCTTCGCGTGTCGGTGGCAACCGGCGGCGCCCAACAGGCGGCGGGCGACGATTCCACGGTCTACGGCGCCACCACCCCGCGCATCTCCGCCGATGGCCGCCATGTCGCCTTCATCAGCGACGCACCCAATCTGGTGCCGGGCGACACCAACGGCACCGCCGACGTGTTCGTCCGCGATCTGGCGGCGGGGACCACCATCCGTGTCTCGGTGTCGTCCGAAGGCGTGCAGGGTAAGGCGGGTGACGAGCCATGGACGGTGGCGGGGCTGGCCCTGTCCGGCAACGGCCGCACCGTGGGCTTCATCGCGCGCTACGACAACCTGGTGACGGACGACACCAACAACCACAGCGACGTCTTTGTCCGCGACCTCAAAACCGGCAAGACCACCCGCGTCTCCGTCGCCTCCGATGGACGGGAGGGTGGCTTCGCGCCGTATGATTTCCCCGGTTCGGTCGATCTGTCGGCCGATGGCCGGTATGTGGTGTTCTCCACCGACTCCCCCGATCTCGTGCCCGGCGATACCGAGGTGGACACGGACCTGTTTCTCCACGACCGCCAAGCCGGCGAAACCTCATGCCTCAGCGTCGATCCCGAGGGGCGGCCGGTTCAGGGCGCCTGGATCGGCGGCGAAGGAGTGTCCATTTCCGCCGATGGCCGTGTCGTGGCGTTCGCCAGTGACGCCAACGGGCTGGTGGCGGGCGACGATCCGCTCGACCGGCCGTCCATGGACGTGTTCGTGCGCGATATCGGCGGCGGCGTCACCAGCCGGCTGACCGCCGGGCCGGCGGGTGATCGCTCCGGCTCTTCCGGCACCACCAGCGGCATCGCCACCGGCCTGTCGGCCAACGGCCGCGTCGTGGTGTTCAACAGCGATCGGCCCAACCTCGTGACCGGCGACGCCAACAACACCCACGACGTCTTCGCCATGCCGGTGCCGCGATCGGCCTCTTATCCGGTGGATCTGGCGCGGGTGCTGCCGGCCGTGCCGCTGTCCACCAGCGCGAGCGCCGCCATCCCGCTGGGCCCGCCGGTGGTCAAGGCGCGCGGTCTGCTGGCGGCGATGGCGGAATAAAGTCACGGGGGGCAGGCAAAACCCCCGAGGCACGGCGCGGCGGCGCAACCTGTCCCGGCGCCAGATCGGCAAACCCCACCATGCGGTGAACGCGGTCGGCATCGCGGAACAACTCCGGCCGGGGGGCGACGGTCCATAGCCACTCCCGCCCGCCGGGCGGCAGTTCGACGCCGAACAGGGCGTCGCTCCGGTCCCGCACACCCTGCCCGTCCACCGTCAGCCGTTCCACGTCGGTGATCAGGCAGGCCACCGGCGCCAGCCGTTTCAGCCAATCCAGATGGCCTTCGATCAGGGCGCGCGCGAAGGCCGCGGCGCCGGGGCCGTCCAGCCGCTCCAGGGGCAGCAACGGCAGTTGCGACAACAGGTTCGCCGACACCGCCAGATCGGCGGCGAACTCCGCCAGCGGCGGCGGGGCCGGCTCGGGCCGCCGCCCGTGGGCCAGAGCCTCGGCGGTGCCGGTCACGTCCCGCTCGACCAGCCGCACGTTGGGCAAGCGCCGTGCCCGGCGGCGCACCGACGGCAGATGCACCATGTCCACCAGCATCACCTCGGCGAACGATTCCGCCAACGCCTCCAACGGGATTTCCGCCAAAAGGCCCGAGCCCAGCACCACCACCCGCCCGCGCCCCCGGCAACGCGCGACGGCGTCGCGCACCACCCCTTGCGCCGCGTCGATATGCGGTTGCCATGCCGCGCGACAACGGCGACGGCGCGCCGCCAGAGCCAGTGACTCGGACAGGTAACCAAGCCGGCGGGCCTCGGGTCCGCACGGGGTGACCAGCCAGCCGAGCGCCTCGCGGATCATGCGGTGCCTCCGTCGTCGGTGAGTGCATGGGGCTTTGCTAATCCACCCGTGCGAGCCTACGTTACCCGTACCCTTCCTTTCTGCACAGACGCCATGACTCCTCCGCCCTCCACCGCTCTCGCCGCCAACCCGCCGCTCGGAAGCGGCGGAACGCTCGCCACGTTGATGCCGTACCTCTGGCCCAAGGGCGCCACCGAGATGCGCGTGCGTGTGGCGGTCGCCATAGCCTGCCTGATCCTGGCCAAGGTCGCCAACATCTACGTGCCGATCTTCTTCAAGGAGGCGGTGGACGTTCTGACGGCCGGTCCGGGGCTGGCGCTGGCGTTGCCGGTGGGATTGATCCTGGCCTACGGCTTGGCGCGCGTCCTGTCGCAAGCGTTCGGCGAACTGCGCGACGCCCTGTTCGCCAAGGTGGCGCAACGCGCCATCCGGCGGGTGGCGCTGGAGGTCTTCCGCCACCTGCACGCGCTCTCCCTGCGCTTTCACCTCGAACGGCAGACCGGCGGCCTTACCCGCTCCATCGAGCGCGGCAACCGCGCCATCGAGACGCTGTTGCGCTTCATGCTGTTCAACGTCCTCCCGACCCTGATGGAGATCGCGCTGGTCGCCGGCATCCTGTGGTGGATGTTCAACATCTGGTTCGCGCTGGTCACCCTGGTGACGGTGCTGGGCTATATCGGCTACACGCTGGCCGTCACCGAATGGCGGATCAAGTTCCGCCGCCAGATGAACGAGACCGACAACAAGGCGAATACGCGGGCCATCGACAGCCTGTTGAACTATGAGACGGTCAAGTATTTCGGCAACGAGGAGCACGAGGCGCACCGCTACGATCAGGCGCTGCAATCCTACGAACAGGCGGCGGTGAAAAGCCAGACGTCGCTGTCGCTGCTGAACGTCGGGCAGGGGGCGATCATCTCGGTGGGGCTGGCGGCGGTGATGTACATGGCCGCGCGCGGCATCCTGGCCGGCACCATGACCCTGGGCGACTTCGTGCTGGTCAATACCTACCTGATCCAGCTCTACCAGCCCTTGAACTTCTTCGGCTTCGTCTACCGCGAGATCAAGCAGGCCTTGATCGACATGGAAACGATGTTCGAGTTGCTGCGCGTGGACCGCGAGGTGGCGGACCGGCCGAGTTCCCGGCCGCTCGCCGTCAACGGGGCGGAGGTGACGTTCGACGATGTTTCCTTCGGCTACGACGCGCGCCGGCCGATCCTCAAGGGAGTGTCGTTCCGGGTGCCGGCAGGGCGGACGGTGGCGATCGTCGGTCCATCGGGTGCCGGCAAGTCCACCATCAGCCGCCTGCTGTTCCGCTTCTACGACGTGAACGGCGGTGCGGTCCGTATCGACGGCCAGGACATCCGCGAGGTGACGCAACGCAGTCTGCGCGCCGCCATCGGTATCGTTCCGCAGGATACCGTGCTGTTCAACGACACCATCTTCTACAACATCGCCTATGGTCGCCCCGATGCCACCCGCGAGGAGGTGGAGGAAGCGGCACGGCTGGCCCATATCCATGACTTCATCGCCAACCTGCCGGACGGCTGGGACACGGTGGTGGGCGAGCGCGGGCTGAAGCTGTCGGGCGGCGAAAAGCAGCGCGTGGCGATTGCGCGCACCATCCTGAAGAACCCGGCAATCCTGGTGTTCGACGAGGCCACCTCCGCCCTGGACACGCATGCCGAGCAGGCGATCCAGGCGCAACTGAAGGAAATCGCAAAGAACCGCACGACCCTGGTG
>DASPMK010000029.1:0-5055 GCA_035627075.1 Azospirillaceae bacterium | reverse complement strand
CCCGCGGCCCGTGCTCGATCTCCCACAGGGTGCCGGTCCGGGGATGGATGGCCGCAGCTTGGACGTTGCGGTGGCCATAGGACCAGATTTCGGGTCGGGCGCTCTGGTGACCGACGAATGGATTGTCCGTCGGCACCGAGCCGTCCGGGTTGATTCGAACAATCGTGCCGATATGGTTCGAGATGTCCTGGGCCGGATCGAACTTGGCGCGGTCTCCCATGGTGATGAACAGGGTGCCGTCCGGCGCGAAGGCCAGTCGGGAACCGAAGTGCTGGCTGCCCCGGACCTTGGGCTGCTGCCGGAAGACCACCTCGACGTTCCGCAGGCCATCGTCGGCCAGCCGTCCCCGAGCCACGGCGGTGGAGGCGCCGCCGTCACCGGGTTCGGCATAGCTGAGATAGACGAGGCGGTTGGCCGCAAAGTTCGGATCGAGCGCCACGTCAAGCAAGCCTCCCTGGCCCTCGGCAAACACTTTGGGCGTGCCCGAGAGGGATTGAGAGGTTCGACCGTCCCTTGACACGATCCGCAACCGCCCGGGCCTTTCCGTCACCAGCATGCGGCCATCCGGCAGGAAGGCCAGCCCCCAGGGGTGCTCCAGGCCTTCGGCCATGGTGTCAACCCTGACCGTGCCCAATTGGGTGTCGATCGAGCGGGGTTGCGCGCCGACCATTGCCGGCACGACGGTCAAAACGGCACCGGCTGCGAAAAGCGTCCAGCGATCCATGGAATTTCTCCGAACAGGGGCAGGAAACCGCACGCCGGCGCTTCGATGGTGCGGCCTTCTTCCGGCCGATAGTGATCATGATTGCGGCCTTCCGGCCGACAACGCCCCTCCGTGATGCGGGTTCCGCGCGGGAGTCTTGCGGGGGCAACAGGGGCGGCAAAATCAGCGTGATCCGACACCCCCGGCAGCGTTAATAAGCTTGTCTCACCGGCAAGGCTTTCCAGGAGACGCCCGATGGACAATGACATCAGTTTCGCCGAGGCTCTGCTCCGCAAGGGAGCCGATCTGCTGGAAGGCGGGGGAAATGTTGAAGAGCGGTCGACGCTCGACTTTCTGGCCCGCATGCTCGCCACCATCGCCATGGCCGATGGTCCGGTAGTAGTCCACACCCAGCACGGTGGCGGGCGGCCGGAGCTGTTCGAGGAAGCGGCCCGCATCGCGGCCAAGGAGCCGGCCGGCAAGGTGGCTGCCCTGGCCGAAGCCCGCCAGTCCGAACGGGCGGTCGTCTTCGAGTTCGACGGCCTTGGCCGGCTGTCCGGGAGCCGTGTCGTCGCCGCCGTACTGCGTCCCGAGGATCGCGAGGACCTGCTGGAGGCTTACATCGCCGTCGGCCGCCTGCGTCACGGGGCGGTGGAGATGACGGCCGTTCCGGCGGCGGTTCGGTTCGACGCCGCGGCGCTCAGTCAGACGCTGGCCCTGATCGGTCCAGTTGGCATGGCAAGCGTAAGTGCCGCCACGGCGGCTCTGGCCCACGCCTCCGAGTTCACGGCCATGCACGGCCACGACGTTCAGGACGTGCCCCCTGCCCTGTTTGACCTGTCCTGGCACGCTTTTTCCCTGTCATCGGCAAGGACCCGCCTCGGCGGCCTGGCCTCCGATCGGGGAACGTTGCGAACGTTGCATTGATCGCCAACCCGACCGCTATCCCCCTTGCGTTCATGACGTTTTCTGTAAACCCCTAAAAATCCGACCGATACCTCCCCATATGTACCTTCGAACACATTCCCAGGGACATCCGCGACAACCGACCATGAAGCTCGATACCCGCTCCCGCCGTACCCGCGCGCTGACCGCCGTCGCCGCCGCGATGATTCTCGCCCTGTCCGCCGGCACCGCCGACGCCCGCGCTGGCAAGGGCGGTTCGGGCTTTGGCAGCCGGGGCGGTCGGACCTACGACGCACCCGCGACGACGCAAACGGCCCCCAATACCGCCGCTCCGATCGAACGGTCGATGACCTCCCCCACACAGCCGGGCTTCAACCAGGGCAGCCCCCGCCCCGCGACGGCCCAGCCGGCATCCGGCGGCTTCTTCTCGCGCGGCGGTTTCATGGGCGCCATAATGGGCGGTTTGCTGGGTGCCGGGATCGCCGGCCTGCTGTTCGGCGGCGGCTTCTTCTCGGGCCTGGGCTCGCTCGCCGGCATTCTCGGCTTCGCGCTGCAAGCCTTGCTGATTGTCTTCCTGGTGCGTCTGGCCTTCCGCTTCTTCCAGAACCGGGCCAATAAGCCCGCCTACGCCGGCGCGCAGAATCAGCAGAATCATGAGCGCTCGGCCCAGCCGTCGGCGTCGCCGCGCGTCTACGACATTCCCGGTGCCAGTGGCGGGGCCGGTGACAGGGCCGGAGCGGCTTCCCGGGGGCCGCAGGCGCCGCACGACGGGATCGGGATCGGTCAGGCGGACTTCACCGACTTCGAGCGGGTGCTGGAAGCGGTCCAGACCGCCTATGGCCGCGAGGATCTGGCCGCCCTGCGGCAGGTGGCCACGCCGGAAGTGGTGTCGTACCTCTCCGAGGAATTGGAGCAGAACGCCAGCCGTGGCGTCGTGAACAAGGTATCCGATATCCGCCTGCTTCAGGGCGATCTGGCTGAGGCGTGGCGGGAAGGTGACACCGAATACGCTACTGTCGCGATGCGGTTCTCACTGATCGACCGCACGGTCGACCGCGCGACCAGCCGCGTTGTCGAGGGCGACGACGAGCAGCCGGTCGAAACGACGGAGGTCTGGACCTTCACGCGATCGCGCGGCGGCCAGTGGCTGGTTTCAGCCATTCAACGCGCCTGAGGCAAGGGCTGAGGTGAAGCGGGAACGCTCTGGCCTTGGAGCACGTTCGTGCTCCTTTGGCCGGGCGTTTTTCGAAACCCGGGACATCCCCCATGCCGGCGCCCAAGCGGCCCTTTCACGGCGGCTTCTCGCTCAATCCCTGCGAAATCGTATTGCTCGGGCCGGTATCGTCCGGTTTTATCCGTTTTTGTACACGGAAGAGAGGCGGGGATGTTCGGATGCCGATGCTGACGGTCCAAGAGGCGGGGCGGGGCTGGCGAGTTGCCGTGCGGGATAAAAGCGCATGAGCGCCCCGCTGTCCGGACCGCCGCAGCAGGGCAAGCGGGTGGCGAAAATCGAACGCAAGGCCATGCTGGGGCACAAGGTACGGCGGTTGCGTCGCGACCTCAGCCTGACCCAAGCGCAGATGGCCCAGGCGCTGGGGGTGTCGCCGAGCTACTTCAATCTGATCGAGAACAACCAGCGCCCGCTGACCATTTCCCTGCTGCTCAAGCTCGGGCAGGCGTTCGATGTCGATATCCAGAGTTTCGCCGAAAGCGAGGAGGCCCAACTCGCTTCCGAGCTGTCGGAGGTATTCGCCGACCCGCTGTTCCAGGGCAGCGACATCAAGCGCCATGACCTCCAGGAACTGGCGGCCATGGCGCCTCCGCTGGGCCAAGCGGTGATCGCCCTCTACCGGGCCTACCGCGAGGCGCACGATGCCGCCCAGGCCATGGCGGAGCGGATCGCCGAGCGGGACAAGTTTCAATTCCTCCAGACCAAGGCCTTCCCGCTGGACGAGGTGCGGGATTTTTTCCACACCTACGGCAACCACTTTCCGGAAATCGAGGTGGCGGCCGAACGGCTGTGGGCAACCACGCCGCTGGAGATCGGCAACCTCGGCGCCGGCCTCGCCGACTATCTCGCCAGCAAGCACGACGTGCGCGTCAAGCTGATGCCGATGGAGGTGATGGGCCACACCCTGCGGCGCTTCGACCGGCACAGCCGGCGCATCCTTCTGTCCGAGCTTCTGCCCCCGCAGGGACGGACCTTCCACCTCGCCGCCCGGGTCGCGCTGCTCGACCAGCGTGACCTGCTCAACCGGATCGTCGATGCGGCGGGGTTCGGCAGCGCCGAGGCCCGGCATCTGGCCTTCACCGGCCTGGCCAACTACTTCGCCGGCGCGGTGTTGATGCCGTACGACCGTTTCCTCCAGGCGGCACGGGCGACGCGTTACGACATTGAAATCCTGCAGCGCCGCTTCGGCTCCAGCTTCGAGCAGGTGTGCCATCGCCTCACCACCTTGCAGCGCCCGAGCGCCCGCGGCGTTCCGTTCTTCATGATCCGGGTGGATAAGGCCGGCAATATTTCCAAACGCTTCACCGCCACCGGACTGCCGTTCGCGCGGTTCGGCGGTACCTGCCCGCGTTGGAATGTCCACGACGCATTCCGCGCCCCCGGCATCATCCACACCCAGCTTGCCCAGATGCCGGACGGCACCGCCTATTTCAGCATCGCGCGCACCGTAACCAAGGCGGGCGGTGGTTATCGCAGCCCGCCGCAGCAGTTCGCCATCGGCTTGGGTTGCGAGGTCGGTCACGCCCAAAGCCTGATCTACGCCGAGGGCATCGATCTCGGCAACAGCGGCGCGGCCACGCCGATCGGTGTAAATTGCCGGCTGTGCGAGCGCGCCGATTGCAGCCAACGCGCCTACCCGCCGCTGAACCAGAGCCTGATCCTGGATGAGAACCTGCGCGGCCTTTCGGCCTTCCATTTCCGGCCGGGTTCGGCCCAGCCCTGACGGCCTTACAAACTTTTCATCTTTTCAGCAAAAGTTTTGCTTGGCGCTGCAATGTTACAATTTTACCAATTTTGCTGCATTGCCGTTGCAAATATTTTCAATATCGTGGGAGCCAGCTTCCTTCAGGCTCACAGGGGTAATTGATGAAAGAGCTTTACAGCATGGGCGAAATGCCGCCCCTGGGCGTCGTTCCCGCCAAGATGCACGCTTGGTTGATCCGGGCCGAGCGGTTCGGCCAGCCCAACGACGCCTTCAAGCTTGAAGTGGTGGACGTCCCCACCATCGCCGATGACGAGGTCCTCGTCTACGTCATGGCCGCAGGCATCAATTACAATAACGTGTGGGCTGGTCTCGGCACCCCGGTGAACGTGATCGACGCGCGCAACCGGGCTGGCGAGAAGGAAGACTTCCATATCGGCGGTTCCGATGCCTCGGGTATCGTCTACAAGGTCGGCAAGAACGTCAAAAACGTCAAGGTGGGTGACGAGGTAG
>DASPMK010000028.1:0-6574 GCA_035627075.1 Azospirillaceae bacterium | reverse complement strand
CGGGTCGCGGCGTTTGCCGCCCTCTTCGCCGTGCCGGCGGCGGTGTGGCTGGTGTCCAAGGTCTGGCGCCGCGCGGACGAGTTGTCGGCGCTTCTCGGCCGGGTGGGCTGCAAGCTCGGGGTCGCCCTCGTCGTCACCCCTTTCCCCTGGATGGTGTTGACCCCGTCGCCCGCCGACACCGCGTCCAAACCGGAAATGGCGCGTTGCGACCTGCGCCCGCTATCCGCCGCCGTCGGTTTGCCACCCGACGACCGGCCACGGCTGATCGTCAGCTTCATCGACTTGGGGCCGGAGATCCTGCTGCGCACGCGCGACGCCGTGCTGACCGCCCCCTATCACCGCAACTCCGACGGCATCCGCGCCGCAATGGAGCTGTTCCTGGCCGACGACGACGCCAGAGCCGCCGCCATCGCGCGGGACCGCGACGCCGCCTTCATCCTGATGTGCCGCAATGCCGTTGAATTCGGGCGGGTGACGCGGCCGAGCGAGGCCACCTTCGCCGGACGGCTGGCCGCCGGTCGGATGCCGGAGTGGCTGGAAGCGGTGCCGGTGGCCGAGGCTCCGGAACTGTTGCTCTTCCGGGTGGTCGAACCCCGACCGTAGTGCTTCGACCGCGACGTTTGACCGCCGCAAGAACGGCTGAAATCCCGGCGTCGGTGGTATAAAACAAAGTCAGAAAAGAAACTTGGAGCACGCTTCCGATCCGTCGGGAGGTACCAGCCATGTCCGGATCTACCGAGGTCTACGTCTGCTACGAAGGACAGAAACTCAAGGAAGGCAAGCTTGAGTACAGCGGCGTATCGGGCAAGGAGGAAGCGCAGGAGGATGCCGAGCGCCGTGTGGCGCGCGATCCCAAGATCCATAAGATCGCCTATTACTCCGTGGACCCTTCCGGTCGCTTCCGAAATTTCTACACCTACACCAATCCGAATCCGGTATCGGCCGGCAACGCGCGCTCCGGTGGCAGGGCGACCGGCATGACGCGCGAGGCAAGCCCCCGCCGCACGGGCGCCACCGCCCCGCCGCGCAAGGCCGCCACGGCCAAGACCGCCCGCAAGATGAGCTTGAAGGAGCGGATCATCGACTTCTTCATGGTGGAGGAGAAGTAGGGGGAGGGAGTCTTTCCTTGCGGGGCTTGCTCCGGGGGACGGCAAGCCCGAGATTGGTATCATGAAAAGAGCCGCCGCAGTCCTCCTGGCGTTCCTGTTGTCCTCCTGCGCCATCGCCGAGATCGCGCTGGAACCGCCGGCCGAGGCTCCGGCACCTCCGCCGCTACCCTCCCGGCCCGCCGTCCCCAACCCTACCGTCACCGGGCCGGAACCCATGGAGCCGGGTCCCGAGCCGCGCGGTATCCCGGAAACCACTCCCGAGACCGCCAAACCCGCGCCCCAGACCACCGCCGAGAAACCGCCCCAGCCGCCGCCGATACGCTTCAGCCGCTCGTACCGATACCGGCCGGCGCCACCCCCGGCCTCGCGGCCGCTGGTCGATCCGCCCCTGGAAAGCCTGATGGAGGCCCATCGGCGCGATACCCGCCGGTATGAACTGGGGCGGGAGGTCGATTCGACGCGCCAACAGTACAACCAAGGCAATCTGGAGCCGCTCGACTACAACAGGATGCTGCAAAAGCAGAGCGAGATGAACCGCCTGTCCCGGCCCTGACGCCGGAGGTCAATAGTGCGGCGGCGGCTTGTCGTCCTGCGGCGAGCGTTCCATGCCCGCCTCCGCCGCCGCAAGTCGCTCGACCAGGCGGCGCACCTGAGCGGTCAGCAAGCCGATCGTCCGTCCCTGTTCGAACATGACGGCGGAGAGTTCCTCGGCCATCCGTTCATGGTGGGCCAGCCGGGATTCCAATTCGGTCAGGCGACGGTCAACGATATCGTCCATGGAGACTCCTGTCATGGCATGCCGAAGGGGCGCATCCTGGGGCACGGAACCCCTTGGCGTCGATAGGGAAAGGCCCGGCCAGCCCATGGCGGGCCTCCGTGGGCGTGATGGAACCCACCCGCTCCCGCACCTGTTTCGACGGGGTAAGGGGCTGCAACATAGGGATGGAAAGACATGGACGTTCTGCGCATCCTGCTGGCCATCCTGCTGCCGCCGCTGGGCGTCTTCCTACAGGTGGGGCTGGGGCTGCAGTTCTGGATCAACATCCTGTTGACTCTGCTCGGCTACATTCCGGGCATCATCCATGCCATCTACATCATCCTTAAATACCGCTGACGCCGTCGCGCGGCTGCGGCGGTTGCGCCGACTGGCCGACCTGCTCGACAGCCGCTGGGGCATTCCCGGCACGCCGTGGCGGATCGGCGTCGACGGCCTCGCCAGCCTGATCCCCGTGGTGGGCGACACCGCGACGGCCGTGTTCTCCGCCTGGATCGTGCTGGAGGCGCGGCGGCTGGGAGCGCCGCCGTCGCTGCTGGCGCGCATGGCGATGAACGTCGGCCTGGACTGGGCGGTGGGCTCGATCCCGGTGGCCGGCACCATCTTCGACGTGGCCTGGAAAGCCAACGCCAAGAACGTCGACCTGCTGATCCGCCATCTCGAAGAGACGGAGCTTAAAGGATCATAAGGCGGCAAGATTTGCCGGCAGCCCTGGCGGAAATGGCCCGGCGACGGCAGAAATTGACCGGCGCGCCGGGGGCGCCCAGATGCGCCCAGGCCCCAACCGCGGGCCGGCGGCCCTCCCCACGATGGCCCGTGAATTGCATTTCCCTCGTCACCGCTGCTCCAAAGCGCAAGCCTCTCCCAGGGGAGACCACCAATGTCGATCATTCATCCCGCCAGCGCCACCACCGCCGCCCTTTCTCCCTCGTCGTGCCCCGACTCGGCCGAGCTTTTTGCCGTCACCCCGACGATTCCCACCACCACCCCGGTCGGTCCTTGGGGCTATGACATCCATCTGGCTCCCGGCTCAACCCCCACCATCAACGAGCTGCTGCTGCGCGCCATCTGGGGGGAGGGGTACGATCCCGCCACCGGCCGCGTCGACATGCGCCGTTTCGCCGACTGGTTGCAAAACGCCACGGACCGCTTCGGCGCCGAGCTGGTGACCCAGTTGTGCCGCGCCGGCGCCGATACCGCCAAAACCATCCTGCTCGATGTCAACTTCACCGGCGGCGTGGCGGTGGCGAGCGCCCATCCCCACAAGGCGGCGATCGAAAGCCTGTTCTGGGACGACGAGACGCTGGCGATCACCTACCGCAAGCTCACCTCCGCCCATCACCTGCTGGCCTCCAGCCGCCTCGGCCAGCGCTATACCACGGCCTGGAACGACTGCCGCGACAATGCCGAGCGCGACGCGGTGTGGCGCCACTACATCTCCATGTTCGAAAAACTGGGCAAGCTGTCGGGCCAGATGGCGCTGAAGAGGGGTACGATGGTTTCCTCGGCCCATACCTTCTCCACGTCGTTCCCCCTGGGCTGAGGCCCCCTGGATGCATGACCGCTCGCCCGGCCCCCTCCGGGCGGGTTCTTGACCTGGATCAACGCACCGTTAACGATTCGGGTCCACCTTCCGCAGCCATGACGACCGAGCTCCTTGCCCCCGCGCTGCTCGCGAAATACGACGGGCTGCGCGTCCCCCGCTATACCAGCTTCCCCACCGCCCCGCACTTCACCCCCCAGGCGGGGGCGGAGAATTACCGGGCGTGGCTCAGCGCGCTTGATCCTGCGGGCGACAGCGCGTCGCTGTACCTGCATGTCCCGTTCTGCCGGGTGTTGTGCTGGTACTGCGGTTGCCATACCAAGATCGTCAACCAGTACGACCCGGTCGCGGCCTACCTCGACGTGCTGAAGCGCGAGATCGCGCTGGTGGCCGACGCCCTGCCGGGCCGCATCAAGGTCCGCCACATTCACTGGGGCGGCGGTACTCCCACCATGGCCGCCCCGGCCGACTTCGAAGCGGTGATGGCGTTGCTGCGTCAGCGGTTCGATGTGGCCGAGGACGCCGAGGTCGCCGTCGAGATCGATCCGCGCACCCTGACCGAGGAGATGGCCCAGGCGCTGGGCCGCGCCGGCGTCAACCGCGCCTCCCTCGGCGTGCAGGACTTCGACCCGGCGGTGCAGGAGGCGATCCACCGCCACCAGCCGTTGGAGGTGACGCAGCGGACGCTGGACTGGCTGCGCGGTGTGGGCATCGGCCACATCAACCTGGATCTGATGTACGGCCTGCCCAAACAGACCGAGGAAACCTGCCGCAAGAGCGCCGAGACGGCACTGACGCTCGATCCCGACCGGCTGGCGGTGTTCGGCTACGCCCATGTGCCGTGGATGAAGAAGCACCAGAAGCTGATGGACGAGGCCGCCCTGCCCGACGGGCAGGCCCGCTGGCGGCAGTTCTCGGTAATCTCACAGGTGCTGGGCGGGGCCGGGCTTCAGCCCATCGGCCTCGACCACTTCGCCAAGCCCGGAGACGAGTTGGCGGTGGCCCAGCGCGCCGGCACGCTCCACCGCAATTTCCAGGGCTACACCACCGACGCGTCGGAGGTGCTGTTGGGCTTCGGCTGCTCGTCCATCGGCGAGACGCCTCAAGGCTACGCGCAGAACCAGCCCGACACCCGCCTTTACATGGAGACGGTCAAGGAAGGCCGGCTGCCCATCGCCAAGGGCCTGAAGATCACCGCCGAGGACCGGATGCGGCGTGACCTGATCGTGCGGCTGATGTGCGACCTGGGCGTGGACCTGGACGCCGTCGCGGCGCGCCATGGGGCGGACGCCGCGCTGTTTGAGCCGGATCTGGCCCGCCTCGACGGTCTGGCCGCCGATGGCCTCGCCGTAGTGGACGGCCACCGGGTGACGGTACCCGAAGCGGCGCGGCCGCTGGTGCGGGCGGTGGCGGCGGCCTTCGACCCCTACCTCCAGGCGAGCCTGGCCAGCGGCACGGCACGCCACTCCAAGGCGATTTGACCAAGGCGATTCGATTGCATCGCCCCCCAGTCAATGCTAACGCATTGACCCGTCGGGTTGTACGTTTGGCGGAGAATGGCCGCCAACCGTCGGACAACTCTTTCTAGCAAGACCGGGCGGATTGCGCGACAATGCGGCGCGTGACGCGGGCCAACGCCCGCGCGCCCGGAACCGGACTGGCGCCCATGATCACCCTTTATACCTACGGCACCCCCAACGGCCACAAGGCCTCGATCCTCCTGGAGGAGCTTGGCCTCACCTACAAGGTCCAAGCCGTCGATTTCATGGGCGGCGAAAACCGGACGCCGGACTATCTCCGCATCAGCCCCATCGGCAAGCTGCCGGCCCTGATCGAAAACCTGCCCGATGGGACCGAGCGCCGGCTGTTCGGTTCGGGCGCCATTTTGCTGTTCCACGCCGAAGCCGCCGGCCGGCTGATACCGCGCGAAACCAACGCCCGCGCCGAAGCCCTGTCGTGGCTGATGCTGGGTCTGTCGGACCTGGGGCCGACGGCGGTGGATATGTTCCGCTTCTCGGTGCGGGCACCGGAAAAACTCCCCTACGCCATCGACCTGTTCAAGGGCGAGCTGGTGCGCTGCTACACGGCGCTGGAGCGGCGGCTGAGCGAGGTGGAGTATCTGGCCGGCGAGTATTCCGTCGCCGACATCGCCTGTTTCCCCTTCATCAACGCCGCGGCGCAGGCCAGTTCGGAGCTGTTGCCGCGCTTCCCCAGCCTCGGACGCTGGCGCGACGCCATTGCCGCCCGCCCCGCCGTGAAGCGGGGGCTGGCGGTGCCGGGATAAAGCCCGCTCACCCCCGACGCCGCGCCTCGTCCCGCAGCGCCGTCAGCGTCGTGCGGGTGGTGATCTGCTCGGCGTCCATCCGCAGGTCGAGCACCGCCGGTTTGCCCGACGCCACCGCGTCCTCGAACGCCGGGGCAAACTCCTCGGTGCGCGACACCACCCGGCCGAAGGCGCCATGGGCCTGGGCCACGGCGGCGAAGTCGGGGTTGACCAGGGTGGTGGCGCTGACCCGGCCGGGAAAGCGGCGTTCCTGGTGCATGCGGATGGTGCCGTAAAGGCCGTTGTTGAAGACCAGCAGCACCGGCGCCGCCCCGGCCTGCATCGCCGAGGCCAGTTCCTGCCCGGTCATCTGGAAGCCGCCGTCGCCCACCATGCCCACCACCAGCCGGCCGGGGTGCACCAGTTTGGCCGCCACCGCCGCCGGCACGCCGTAACCCATGGCCCCGTTGGTGGGGCCGAGGAAACGGCCGGGCCGCCGGTAGGTGAGAAACCGCTGCCCCCAGCCGGCGAAGTTGCCGGCATCGACGGTGAGAATGGCGTCATCCGGCAGGCGGTCGCGCAGCCACAGCATCACCGCGCCCAGGTCGAACGCCCCGACACAGCCCTCCGGTTCACGCCATGCCGTGAACTCGGCGCGGGCGTCGCGGCTCCAGCCGGCCCAGCGCGGGGTGGGCGGGACCGGCAGGGCGGCCAGCGCCGCCGCCATCGGGCCGGGGGCGGCGTTGATGCCCAGCGTCGGCTGGAACACCCGGCCCAACTCCTCCGCCGAGGCGTGGACGTGGATCAACTCCACCTCGGGCGCCGGAATGCTGAGCAGGCGGTAGCCCTGGCTGGTGGCCTCGCCCAGCCGGGCGCCCAGCACC
>DASPMK010000027.1:0-4144 GCA_035627075.1 Azospirillaceae bacterium | reverse complement strand
GACGGTGTTGCCCTGGATGGTGTCGTCGCCGGCTCCGCCATAGGCTTTTTCGATGATGCAGCCGTAGGCGATGGCGAGATTGTCGGTGCCGCCGGCCGAGGAGTAGCGCCCCGGCCGCAGGTCGATCCTGAGACGGGCGGTGGCGGTGCCGAACTGGAAGGTATCGACACCGCCGGCATCCCAGATGGTCCGCCGACCGCCTTCGGGCAGGGAGTAGGTGGAATTGCCAGCCCGCGTGGCGAGATTGGCGCCGAAGCGATACTGGATGGCGGCGATGTCGAACGGCCCCAAGGCCCCGTCCATGCGGTGGGTATCCGGGTTCTCGTTGTAGGACATGACGGTGAATTTGCTGGAGTCCGTCGCCGTCGGCAAAAACGGCCCCGGTGCCGTGCCGCCGGCGACGTCGTAGTCGCCGGAGTGCTTGAGCGTCAGCGCGTGCCCGATCTCGTGCAGCGCCAGATAGAGGCCGCTGAAGCCCGACAGCGAGCGGTCGAGGTCGAACACCGCCAGCCCGTCCAGCTCGCGTGTGCTCACGGCGCCGCCGCTGGTCCGGTAGTTATAATAGAACTGCCCGTAACCGCCGTAGCCTAGCGCCACCCGGCCGAAGCTGAGGTCGGCATCGGCGCCCCCTACCCCGATCTCGGTAAAGCGCAGGTTCGCCACCTCGGCGTAGGCCGCCAGCGCGGTGCGGATCACCGCGCGATCAGCCGGCGACAAGGCCGTGAAATTCCGGGTATTGCCCCATCCCCGGTCGGTGGGTGCCTGGGTTTCGAAGCAATAGGTGAGGTCGAGCGGGTCCTCGCCGGCGGTGTGCCAGACGGTGACCGCCTCATCCAGCGGCCACAGGATCGCATCAACGGGCGGGGTGGCGGGAGTCGAAGCAACCAATTTGAGCCATCGCGACCAGGAAAGGGCCGCAAGCCGGCCCGGACGACGGCATCTTCGCAAAACTTGATTGGAAAACGCTTAATACGGCTGAGATATTCAGCGGCGCAGATAGTGAGCCAGCGCCCCGGCGAAGGCGCCGCTGGCCACCACCATGTCGGCCCCCTCCACTCGGTTGAGATCGGCCTCGGCGGATTCAATGCCGATCACTTTGTATACCCCATCTTCCAGAAGCAGGTTGGGCGAGCCGGAGTCGCCGGCCACCGTGCCGCAGTCATGGGCGTAGGTCTGGTCGTCCCACCACTCGACGATGCGGCAGCCGGTGAGCACCGCCGGATTGCGGCCGTCGCCGTGCCCGTAGCCGACCTGGGCGAAGGACCAGCCGCCGCCGGGCTTCAGCCGATCGAATTCGTCCTCGCTCAAGACCCGTACCGGCAGCACGCCGGTCGCCTCGCCGATGGACCGGTCGAGCCGCAGAAAAGCCCAGTCGAGGCTGTCGATCTCGTCGGTATCCATGAAACGGCGGGGGTCGAAGCCTTCGGGGATGAAGTGGTCGACCACCTTGGCCTCGGCGCGGGCGTGGCCCTTCTCCACCCCGGCGCGAAAGCGGCGCACCCGGGCCGGCTGGTCGTCCTCGTCGAACAGGCAATGGGCGGCGGTCAGCACCACGTCGGGGGCCACAACCACGCCTGAGCAGATGGCGCGATCGGCCATTTCCACCACCCCCACCGCGGCCCTGGGGACAGGCGGTCGCTCCGGCTCCGCCGCTGGGGCCGATGGCGGGACGAACGCCAGGAACACAATCGACGCGACCGCCGCGAACGGCCGGAAAGCCATGGCACAACCCATCCCCGCCCGGCCGGAACAGGCCGGGGCGGGAAAAGACTGAGCGGAAGACGGGCGCCTGTCAACCGAACGGAAGGCTACGCCGCCAAGGTGTCGCGGCGCAGGCGGCGCTCCCACGAAAGGGCGGTGGCCACGATGAAGAGAAGGTCGTCGTATCGGGGTGTCCAGCCCAGCGTTTCGCGGATGCGGGCGCAACCGGCCACCAGTTCCGGCGGATCGCCCGGCCGCCGGGGACCGACCCGGACGGGAAGCGGGCGGCCCAGCACCCGCTCCATCGCCTCGATCACCTCGCGCACCGACGCGCCATGGCCATAGCCGCAATTCAGCGTGACACTCTCGCCGCCTTTCAGCAGATAACGCAGAGCGGCGACGTGGGCGTCGGCGAGGTCGGAGACGTGGATATAGTCGCGCACGCAGGTGCCGTCCGGCGTGGGGTAGTCGTCGCCGAAGATCGCCATCTCCTCGCGCGCGCCCACCGCCACCTCGCTGGCGATCTTGATGAGGTGGGTGGATTCGGGCGATGCCTGCCCGGCGCGGCCCTGCGGATCGGCCCCGGCGACGTTGAAGTAGCGCAGCACGGCGTATTTCAGCCCATGGGCAAGGCCGGCGTCGCGCAGCATCCTCTCCGACATCAGCTTGGACGAGCCGTAGGGGTTGATGGGGCTGGTGGGGGCGTCCTCGGGGATCGGCACCACCGCCGCCTCGCCGTAGACGGCAGCGGTGGAGGAGAAGATGAAACCGCCCACCCCGCACGCCACCGCCGTCTGAATCAGGGCCAGCGTCTTGGCGGTGTTGTTCTGGTAGTAGTCGAGCGGCCGGCGCACCGATTCCGGCACGACGATCGAGCCGGCAAAATGCATGACGGCGCTGATCCGGTGAGCCCGCATCACGCGGCTGACCAGGGTGGTATCGGCGATATCGCCCTCGACGAAGGACACATCCGGCGGCACCGACTGGCGTCGGCCGGTCGACAGGTTGTCGATCACCACCGTCTTGATGCCCGCCTCACGCAGGGCCAGCACGGCATGGCTGCCGATATACCCCGCCCCGCCCGTCACCAGAACCACCGGATTCTCAACCGGACGCCTTGTCACTTTTGCACCCCACTCCCCGGATTTCGCTATTCGGTAGTGTGCTAAGGACATCTGCAGTCTTGCCAGAGATCATCCGGGGGAGCTTCGAAAGATCACAGAAGTCGTGACAAGGCCGGCACAATGGGGTGCGGCAACCAACCGCACATTCTCTCCCTCTCGAAAAACCCGGACTTTCTCCGGTTGTTTCAATTGCGACCAGTTTTCAACCCACAGGTCCGCCTATCCATTTTGCGGACATTCGTTATTATTTTTCCGACCTGGTTTCCTAAAATTGCGCGCTCAGCAGCCGCATCGGGAGGAGTCTCATGCCTTTCACAACCGGCGTCCGCGGTAAGATTGTCGCCATCATTCTGTTTTCCACCCTGGCGACCGCCCTCGCGGTTTCCACCTATGTGGGCTCCTTCATCCATACCGGGTTGATGGAAGACGCCGAAAAAGAGGCAATGATCGCCATCAGCCGCAGTGCCAACATGTTCATGGTTTCCACCATCAAGTTTCAGAAGCAGTACGAGGAATCCAAGACGCCGGAAGCCAAAAAGCAGGTACTTGAGGACTGGGTCCGCACCATTGTCGCCGTGGACGATGCCGTGGTGCATGACTTCGGCACGGACACGCTCCGGGTGCGGCTGATCGGCGACACCGTCATCACCAAGCTGCCGCCGCAGGGCGGCAAGATCACCGCCATCGAACGGCCCTTCGAGCGTGAAGCGCTGACAGCCTTTGCCCAGGGGCGCACCGGCCCCTTCTCGCAAGTCGAGGACGACGTGCTGCGCGTCGCCGTGCCGCTGCCCAGCGACATTCACGCGGGATGCGCCACCTGTCACGGTGTGCCGACGGGCAAGCGGCAGCTCCTGGGCTCCCTTAATGCCTACATTCCCTTGGCCGAAGCCAAGGCGGCCATGTGGTCGAACGTCGGCAAGACGGCGGCTGCACTGACCATCATCGCCGGCAGCGTGATGACCGGCCTTTATCTGGCGATCAACCGTCTGGTGCTGAAGCGGGTCAAGGCCATCGGCGACGACCTCGCCACCCTGCCGGAGATGGGCGGCCGGACCATGAAGGCTGGTGATGCCGATGAACTGGAGGCCATGGCTCGCGCCATCACCGTTCTTAAGGAGAATCTCGCCCGCGCCAAGGCGCTGGAAGCCGCCCAGGAATCCGAGCGCCATGCCCGTCAGCAGCGGGCCGAACGGATCGAAGACTTTATCCGCGGCTTTGACCGCAGCATCGCCTCCGTGCTGGAAACCCTCGGTGAATCAGTGAAGCGGCTGCACGGTGACGCCGAAACGCTGGCCGCCACCGCCGACCAGACCAGCAAG
>DASPMK010000026.1:0-6459 GCA_035627075.1 Azospirillaceae bacterium | reverse complement strand
CGCGGACCACCGCGATATCCTGGGTAGGGGCGATGTTGTAGCGCGACCGCAGGTTCGGGCGTTCCTTCACCTGGAACACCCGGCTGATTTCGGCCACCGGCGCCGTCAAGACATAGCGTCCACACATGATGCACGATATGTAGGTTTGACGTGTCGCCGCCACCAGGAGGACCCCGCCTCATGACCAAGTTCGGCATCGGACAGCCGGTCCCGCGCACCGAGGACCCCCGCCTGCTCACCGGACGGGGGCGTTATACCGGCGATCTCACCTTGGCCGGTCAGGCGTTCGCGGTGATGGTGCGCTCCCCCTACGCCCATGCCGATATCCGGGGCATCGACACCGGCACCGCCCGCGCCGTTCCCGGCGTGCTGGCCGTCTATACCCACGCTGACCTGGAGGCGGCCGGCGTCGGCCCGGTACCGTGCCAGTTCACCGTGCCGGGGACGGTGACGCGCCCGCGTCCGGCGCTGGCGGGGGGCAGAGTCCGCCATGTCGGCGACGCCGTGGCCTTCGTCGTCGCCGAAACCCCGGAGGCCGCCCGTGATGCCGCCGAACGGGTTCAGGTGGGCTACGACGAGCGTTCGGCGGTGGTCGATCCAATGGCGGCGCTGGCCGATGGCGCCGACAATCTATGCTTCACCTACGAAAAGGGTGACGCGACGGCGGTGGACGCGGCGTTTGCCAGTGCTTCGCGGACGGTAACGGTCAATCTCGTCAATAACCGGGTGGTGGCGACGCCGATGGAGGGGCGGGCGGCGCTGGGGGACGTCGATCCCGGCAGCGGCAAGCTGACCCTGTACGTCTCCAGCCAAGGGGTGCATGACCTGCGCCGGCAGTTGGCGCGCAAGGTTTTCATGGTGCCGGAAGACCGGATCCGCGTCGTCACGCCGGACGTCGGCGGCGGCTTCGGCATGAAGCTGTTCCTTTATCCCGAATACATCCTGGTGCTGTTCGCCGCCAGCAGCCTGGGGCGGCCGGTCAAGTGGGTGTCGGAGCGGATCGAGGCTTTCCTGTCCGACGTTCACGGCCGCGATCACGTCACCCGCGCCGAACTGGCGCTGGACGGGCAGGGGCGGTTCCTGGGGCTGCGGGTGGCGACGGTCGCCAACATGGGGGCGTACCTGTCCAACTACGGTCCGTTCCCGCCGACCCTGTCGTACACCGCCATGTTGACCGGCGCGTACGCGATCCCGGCGCTGTATGCGCGCGTGCAGGGGGTGTTCACCAACACCAACCCGGTTGACGCCTATCGCGGCGCCGGGCGGCCGGAAGCGGCCTATGTCATCGAGCGACTGGCGGACGCGGCGGCGCGGGAAACCGGCATCGACCCGGCCGAGCTTCGCCGCCGCAACTTCATTCCGCCTCAGGCCATGCCCCACACCACCCCGGGCGGCCACTGCTACGACGTCGGCGATTTTGCCCGCGTGCTGGACGAGGCGGTAACGGCGGCCGACATCGCGGGCTTTCCCGCCCGCCGCGCCGAAGCCGCCGAGCGTGGCCGGCGGCGTGGCCTGGGGTTGGCGTACTATGTCGAGGCGGCGGCAGGCGGGGCCGCCGAGCAGGCGACCATCCGCGTGGACGGCCAAGGGCGGGTGACGGTGCTGATCGGCACGCAATCCAATGGCCAAGGGCACGAAACCGCCTATAAGCAGATCGTCGCCGACCGTCTGGGTTTATCGCTCGACGACATCGAGGTGGTGCAGGGCGACAGTGAGCGCATTGCCTACGGTGGCGGCACCGGTGGGTCGCGCTCGATTCCCGTGGGCGGAGCGGCGGTGGCCGAGGGGCTATCGCTGGTGCTGACCAAGGCCCGCTATAAAGCGGCGGAACTTCTGGAGGCGGCGGCGGTGGATGTGGAGTTCGCCGAGGGCGTCTTCACCATCGTCGGCACCGACCGGTGGATCGGCTGGCACGCGGTGGCGGCCGGCGCCGCCCCGGCGGACGGCGGGGCGGCCTTCGATGAAACTGCTCGCTGGGCGCCGCCCGGCCAAGTCGCCACCTTCCCCAACGGCGCCCATATCGCCGAGGTGGAGGTGGACCCCGACACCGGCACGGTCCACGTCGACCGTTACACCGTCGTTGATGATTTCGGTATCGTATTGAATCCGCTGCTGGCGGCGGGGCAGGTCCACGGCGGCATTGCCCAGGGGTTGGGACAGGCGCTCATGGAGCGTTGCGTTTACGATCCCGAAACGGGTCAATTGCTGACGGGCTCGCTGACCGACTACGCTCTGCCGCGCGCCGTCGAGGTACCGTTCATCGATCTGCGCTTTTCCGGCACGCCGTCCGCCACCAACATGTTGGGCATGAAGGGGGCGGGCGAGGCCGGTGCCATCGGCGCGCCGCCGACGCTGATCAACGCCATCGTCAGCGCGCTGTCGGACTATGGTGTCACTCATATCGACATGCCAGCCACGCCGGAAACCGTCTGGCGCTCCATCCGCGCCGCCAAGGGAAACCGCCCATGATCCACACCTCCCCCGACCGCGCGCTGGTGCTGTTTTCCGGCGGCCAGGACTCCGCTACCTGTCTCGCCTGGGCACTCGAACGTTATTCCATTGTCGAAACTATCGGCTTTGACTATGGCCAGCGGCACATGGTGGAGATGGAGTGCCGCCAGACGGTGCTGGCCGAAATCCGCCGCCGGTTTCCGGCTTGGGAGCCGCGGCTGGGCGAGGATCATGTGGTTGACCTCTCCGTGCTGGGGGCGATTTCCGACACCTCGCTGACCCGCGACGTCGCCATCGCCATGGGGGCGGGGGGGCTGCCCAACACCTTCGTGCCCGGCCGCAACCTGCTGTTCCTCACCGTGGCGGGGGCCTTGGCCTACCGGCGGGGCTTGCGGCGGCTGGTGGGGGGCATGTGTGAAACCGACTTCTCCGGCTATCCCGACTGCCGCGATGACACCGTCAAGGCGCTTCAAGTGGCCTTGAATTTGGGTATGAACCATCGTTTCGTTATCGAAACGCCACTGATGTGGATCGATAAGGCGGCCACCTGGGCGCTGGCGGACGACTTGGGCGGCGCGGCCCTCGTCAGTCTCATTGTCGAGCACACCCACACCTGTTATCACGGCGACCGTTCAACCCGGCACGACTGGGGCTATGGCTGCGCCACTTGCCCCGCGTGCGACCTGCGCGCCAAGGGATGGCTTACATGGCGAGAGCAGGTTTGACCCGGACCATCCCCGGAGACTTGAATGAACCGTGTGAAACTTGAAGGCTTCGCCTATCTCGCGGGCTTTGCCGCCTGCATTCCCGCCGCCAACTGGTTGATCGGCAACGCCGGCACCGTTTGCGTGCCGAACGGGCCGTGCCTCATTCCCGTGGCCCCCGGTCTTACCGCCCCTTCGGGCGTGCTGATGATCGGCTTGGCGCTGGTGCTGCGTGACCTGGTGCAGCGCCGGTTGGGCAAGCTGTGGACGCTGGCCGCCATTCTGGCGGGGGCCGCCCTGTCGGGCCTTCTGGCGCCGCCGGCGCTGGTCACCGCCTCGGCCGCGGCGTTCCTGTTGTCGGAGGTGGCGGATTTCGCCGTCTACACGCCCCTTCAGCGGCGGGGGCTGGTGATGGCCGTGCTGGCCTCCAGCCTTGTCGGGTTGGTGATTGACAGCGCCGTGTTCCTGGCGCTGGCCTTCGGCAGCCTGGAGTTCCTGGCCGGTCAGGTGGTCGGCAAGGCTCTTATGGTGGCCTTGGCCCTGCCGTTCGTCGCGTGGATTCGCCAGAGCGATCGGCGCAACGGTATTCAGCCGGCCTGAGGACAAGGCGGGGGGCTCCATGCCCTCCGCCGCGCCGGGTGTCGCAACGGGTGTCGGTTCCAGCTTTAAATTGGAGCAACGAGCCGACTCTGGATGATTTTTCACAGCTATAAACAAGAACATATATCAGCTATAAACGAGAGAAGATCTCCTTTTCATAAATATAGATTAGAGTGAATTCAGCCGAATTTGTGTAAGCGTCCCGACAAAGCCCTTCAGGCTGGAGTGGGGTCGACGGCCATGGTCCAGGTCTCGACCAACACGGTGGCCATCGCCATCGGCCGCACGGTTTCGTTCAATCCCCTCCAGCGAGTCAGCCTTACGGCGCACCGGTATGCCCCCCCGGATGCCATCTAAGCCACCGTCGCCTGACCGCCCCGGAGTTCTGCATGCTCTCCTCGCCGAATCAGGCGGCCTCCTGGACCTGATCCGGTTGTGACGGGTCGTAAGGGTCGTGGGTCCCATATACCATCTCTCCTGAAGGCACCGGATCATTGGTTGCGACCTCCTCGCCCGCATCCGGCAGCGCCGCCATGGCCGAGGTCAACAGCAGCAACTGATGATAGACCGTGGCGTCCGGCGGTGCGCCGCTCTCCTCGACCGCCAGGTCGGTGGCTGCCGACGTCACCGTTTCGGCGGGCGCGTCCGGGACCAAGGCAGGAGGCGCGGTCGCCCCGCGTGTCGAAGCGGTCAGGTTAAGGGTGTCGACCAGGCTCTGGTACGTGAAGGTCTTGTCGTCGAACATCACGCTCTCGACGTCTTTGCCGATGGTCACCTCATGCCCCCCGGCCCATGTCAGCACCACATGCTGGTCCGCCACTACGGTGCCGGAGGCTCGGTTGACGAAGGCCTGGGTGATGCGCGCGACATCGGTTCCGCCGCCACCCGTCATGGTGTCGACACCCTCGCCGGCATACAGGCTGTCGTTACCGCCCCCCCCATCCAGGACATCGTTGCCGGCGCCGCCGACCAATTTGTCCTCACCGTCGTCACCCGACAGTGTGTCGTGGCCGGCGCCGCCGAACAGCCAGTCACGCTCGGCGCCCCCGGCCAGCCGGTCATCGCCCGCGCCGCCGCCCAGCGAATCCGAGCCCTCGCCGCCCTCCAGGGTATCGTTCCCAGTTCCGCCGGCCATCACATCGTTGCCCAGGCCACCATACAGCCGGTCGTGACCGCCGGCGCCGCTCAGGGTATCGGCCCCGTCGAACCCATCCAGCCGGTTGTCACTATCGGAGCCGATCAGCATATCGCCGCTTTGGCTGCCCAGCACGTTGGTAAACCCGTCCAGGACGTCGCCCTCGGCATCGCCGCCGCGGCCGACGCCGGTTCGCAGGTCGATCCGTACCGCCGCGCTCGCGCCACGGTACGACACGGTATTGATACCAGTGCCGCCCGACAGGATGTCACGCCCGGCGCCGCCTTCAAGGGTGTCATCGCCCTCGCCCCCGAGAAGGATGTCGTTCTCGGCACCACCATTCAGGGTATCGGCCCCGGCGCCGCCGAGCAGCGTATCGTTGCCGTCGCCGCCGTCCAGCGTGTCGTCACCGTCATAGCCGCTCAACCCATTGGCCCGGTCGTCACCCGTCAGCCGGTCGCCGGCTGAACCGCCCTCAGCCCCTTCGATGGCGAACAGGCGGTCTTCGGCACCACTCCCCAAGGCAAGGTTCACCGTCACCGCCGTGGTGCGCTCGGCATAGCTCGCCACGTCATAGCCGTCGCCGCCGGCCAGACTGTCCGCCCCGGCTCCGCCGATCAGGGTGTCGTTCCCGGCCCCGCCCCACAGGCTGTCGTCGCCCCCGCCGCCCGCCAGCAGATGATCCCCGGCATCGCCGACCAGCGTATCGGCGTAAGCGGAGCCGACGACCGCCTCGATGCCGGTGAAACGGTCGGCCGCGGCGATACCGGTGCCGCGGTTCGGATCGGCAAGGTCGATCACCACGGCGCCGGTCGCGGCGGCGTAGCTGACGATGTCGTGCCCCGCGCCGCCGTCGATCGTTTCACGGCCGCCGCCGGCGTAAAAGACGTCGTTGCCGGTTCCGCCAAGAATACTGCCATGGCCACCCGCTCCGACGTAGACGTCGTGGCCGGCCCCGCCGTCCAGACTGTCGGTGCCGGCGCTGCCCCATAGGGTGTCGTCACCGCCGCCGCCGGAGACGAGATCATTCCCCGCGCCACCATCCACCTGATCGTTGCCGGCCCCGCCCACCAGCGTGTCGGCCGCTGAGGAGCCGATCAGCCGTTCGATCCCGATGTAGACATCGCCCTGGGCCGCCCCGGTGTTGCGCTCCAATTCCCCCAGATCGACGAGCACTCCTGCCGACGCCTGCGCGTAACTGACGGTATCGTAACCGGCCCCGCCGATCAGGTTTTCCGCCCCGGCACCGGCGAACAGCACATCGTCGCCCGCGCCGCCATCGAGGCTGCCTGACGCCGGACCGCCATACAGCGTATCGTTGCCGCCGTCGCCGCGCGCTACCCCGCCGCCGGCGAGAATGAGCACGTCGTGCCCCTCGTTGCCCTCGAGCGTGTCGTTACCCGCTCCCCCCCACAGGGTATCGTTGCCACCGCCGCCGTTGACGAGGTCATTTCCCGTGCTGCCGTCGAGTTGATCGTCCCCGTCATCGCCGAGCAGCGTATCGTCGACGCGCGAGCCGACGAAGCGTTCGATGCCGTCGTAGCGATCACCGGCCGCAGCACCCTGGTC
>DASPMK010000025.1:0-2259 GCA_035627075.1 Azospirillaceae bacterium | reverse complement strand
GGCCAGTACGGGAGAGGTCACGCCGCCCCTCCCCGCAACCAAAATCCAATGGCTCCCACCACGGCGACCACCGCCACACCGACGGCCAGCCCGGCCGGTGACGGCGTGCGGCAGGCGGCAGAGAGCGGCAGTTCGCCATCCCAGGCTCGCGCGCCCAACCCCACCTCCAGCCGCCGCCCCTTGTCGAGCGAGCGCTGGAACAGTCCGGCGGCGAGCAACCCGACCGACCGTACCGAGACGGCGAAGCCGTTGGTGCCCAGCCGGGCGGTTAGCGCCTGCCGGCCGGCGGCGGCCCGCTCCAGAAACACGAAGACCAGGCGATAGGTCAGCAGCATGACCTCCAGGACAAGGCGTGGAACCCCCAGCCGGCGCAACATCGCCAATACGTCGGCCATGGGCGTGGTGAGCGACAGGAAGGCCAGACACGATACCGCGGCCAGCGAGCGGATGGACACCTCGGCGGCATGGCGCAGGCCATCGGGGGCCAGGGCTATGCGCAACCCGTCCGCCAAGTCCAGGCTCAAGGCCAGCATCGGCGCGCCGGTCAGGATGAAGCCGGCCGGCACCGCCATCACCTTGAGGAACACACCGGCCGGAACCCGTGCCCCCGCCACCACGGCGATCGTTGTCGTCAACAGCACCAAGGGCGCCGTGGTCAACGGCGGCAAGGCGAGGCTGATGGCCAACAGGCCGGCGGCCGGGACTAGTTTCTCCGCCGGTGCCCGGCGGCTCCAGCGGTTGCTCCAGGCCCAGTGGTCAATCGCGAGCATCGCCATCCCTACGGCCGGCATTGCGGCCACGGCGATACCCGGCGATATAGCCCAGTACCCCGGCCCCGATCGCCGCCTGAAGGGCGAACAGCAGGCTCTCGATCTCGGGGCTGGGCGGCTTCCACAGCGATTGCGCCCAGGGCCGGTAATCGGGATGCTGCTCGGCGATCAGGTTGGCGGCCTTGTTGTCGGTACCGGAGAACGGTTCGTCGAGCCCGCCCGTGGCCGGCAGGACCAATGGCGCCGCCACCAGAGCGGCGGCGCCCAGCACCAGGGCGACGTTGCGGCCCATCAGCGCCCCTCCCTCGCCAAGGCAGGCATCGGCGCCAGTACGTTCAAGGCGACCACGGTCAACAGCCCTTCCACCACCGCCAGCGGCACCTGGGTCAGCGCGAAGACGCCCAGGAATTTCACCAGTCCTCCGGCCACGCCGCTGACCGGATCGGGAAAGGCCAGGGCCAATTGCAACGCCGTCACGCCGTAGGTGGCGAGATTGCCCAGCATGGCGGCCAGAAACACCGCCAGCCCCCGCGACGCTCCCGCCGCGCCGGCGCCCCGGAACACCGCCCAACTGACCCACGGGCCGGCGATGGCCATGGAAAAGACGTTGGCTCCCAGCGTGGTCAGGCCGCCATGGGCCAGCAACAGGGCCTGGAACAACAGGACAATGGCGCCCAGCACCGCCATCGGCGCCGGCCCCATCAGTACCGCGCCCAAACCGACGCCGGTGGGATGCGAGCAACTGCCGGTGACCGAGGGCAGCTTCAGGGCCGACAGGACGAAGGCGAAGGCGCCGCTGGCGGCGAGCTCCAGACGGGCTTCCGGGTGGCGTTCGACCACGCGGGTCAAGCGCCGCACGCCCAGGGCCAGAAAAGGCAGACACGCCGCACCCCAGGCGACCGCGTGGACCGGCGGCAGATAGCCTTCCATGATGTGCATGCGGCGCAATCCCCCGTGATGATGCTTCGGGGAGGGGGAACGGCGACCCTTGGCCCTGTCCGGCGGAGAGAGTCCGCGCTGTCGAGCCGATCGGCCAGCCGGTGCACCCCGCCCGGTAACGCCATTGATCTTCACGGGTGCCGGCAGGTCTCCTGGCTTACAGGTCCTCGCCGCGGGCCTCTGGCCTTCCCGGCCCATGAGGGGACCAGTGGCGTCGCTCAGGCACGCGACTCTCTGCCTACAGTAGCGGGGGCTGCCCCGGAATTGGCCCATGACTCATGGCCGCACCGGGTTCCCTTTTCATCCCCTTGGGCCTTGCCCGCCCTTGAGGAAACCGACACCATCGTCGGCGGTCGGTACACCGGAATGAAACAGACTGTCAAGCACCCCCAGGGCTCCGAACTCAGGCTAACGACAGTTTACGGCTTGCGCTGGGCGTGGCTCTCTGCATCGCCCTGATTCGGAGAAGCCCTGATGCCCGAGCCTGCGTCGGTTTTTGGCGAGAAGTCCCGCCTTCGTGCCCTGCTCGACCATTTTTCGGTGATCGAAG
>DASPMK010000024.1:0-8473 GCA_035627075.1 Azospirillaceae bacterium | reverse complement strand
GCTTGCGCCAGCGCCCGTCCGCGAAGGCGGCGCGCGCCGCCTTCACCGCCCGGTCCACATCGTCTGCGCCGCCTTCCGCCACCTGGGCCAGTTCACGGCCGTCGATCGGGCTGATCGCCGCGAAGGTGCGGCCGTCGGCGGCATCGACGAAGCGGCCGTCGATGAAGGCCTGTCGGCGGATGTCGAGGGCGGCGGCGCGCGCCCGCCAGTCGGTGGTCTGCGGTTGGCTGGTCATGGTCGTTCCTCCCAGCGGGAGATGGGATCACATTGTGCGCGGGAGTCAATCCCAACCAATGCTTCAGGTCCAACCAACACTTCAGGTCGCCTGCCCGGCGCTGCGGATGTAGGCGTTCAGCAACTCGGCGGTGCCGACGTGGGTGACGCCGTCGCGGATATCGGCCTCGATGGCGATGCGCAGGCCCCGCGGGTCCTGGCAGCGAATGGCCTCGATCGCTTGGGAGTGGCGGTCGATCGTATAGAAGTCTTGAAGCTTCGACAGGGCCAGACGGGTGAAGGGCCCCAGTTGCAACCAGACGCTCTCGATCAGCGGCATCGAAACCTGATGCGGGTTCGCTTCATAAAGGCATCGGTGGAATTGCTGGTTCAGGCCGGTCACCGCCTCGTGGTCGCCCGCCGCGTTGGCGGTGTCGAGGCGGTCGTCGATGACGATCAACTCGCCCATGTGATTGGCGTTGATGTAGGGCAGGGCGCGCTCGGCCGCGTGACTCTCCAGCGCGATGCGCAACTCGCACAGTTCGCGGAATTTGGCCGCCGTCATGTGGGGGACCAGCACCCGGCGGTTGTCGCGGACCTCCAGCGCCTGTTCGGTCGCCAACCGGCGCAGCGCCTCGCGCACCGGCATGGTGCTCACCCCCAGCGCTTCGGCGATCTCGCGGATGGTCAGCGCCCGGCCGGGGGGGACGCGGCCAATCATCACCGCATGCCGGAGACAGCGGTAGACCCACTGGTTGAGGGTTTCCCGCGCTCCGCGCTCCGGCGCGTCGAGGTTCAGAGGTTTTTCCGACTTCATGCTGTCGCTTCGATCTCCTTGGGCGATGTTGTGATCCCATCCCGACCGATGTGTCTACTCCTGAGGTGAGTGTCGCCGGTTTGCGGATTGACGGTTCTTGCCGATTTGTGATCACAATATAAAAAATTCGATCACAAAACATCCTCTTGTCCTGGAACGCTCGACCATGCCGTACAGCCCTGAACCATCGGCGGGGATCGCTTATCCCCACTCCTATTACAGTGTCACCGCCCACCCGGCGCCCGACCGGCCGCCGCTCGCCGGGACGGTGGAGGCCGACGTCTGTGTGATCGGTGCCGGCTTCACCGGCCTGTCGGCCGCCCTGCATCTGGCGGAGCGCGGCTACCGGGTGGTGGTGCTGGAGGGAGCCAGAGTCGGGTGGGGGGCATCGGGGCGCAACGGTGGCCAGATGGTCAACGGCTATAGCCGCGATCTTCAGGTGATCGGTCGGCGCTACGGCGAGGCGGCGGCACGGGCACTCGGCGCCATGGCGCTGGAGGGCGCGGAGATCATTCGCGAGCGGATCGCCCGGTACAAGATCGCCTGCGACTACAAGCCGGGTAACGTGTTCGCCGCTTTCAACCACCGCCAGCTTCGGGCGATGGAGGAGGACCGGCTGGTCTGGCAGGCTCACGGCCACCGCTGGCTGGAGATGCTGGACCGCGAGAAACTGCGCGGTCATGTCGCCACCGACGCCTACGTCGGCGGCATGATCGATCGGCGCGGCGGCCATCTCCACCCGCTCAACCTGGCATTGGGCGAAGCCGCCGCCGTCGAGAGCCGGGGCGGCGTCATCCATGAGAACTCCCGTGTCACCGGCATCGAGCGCACCGCGTCCGGCGCCGTGGTGAGGACGGAGCGGGGGCAGGTGAAGGCCTGTTTCGCCGTGGTCTGCGGCAACGCTTACCTGGGCCGGGTGGTGCCCGAGATCGCGGGTAAGATCATGCCGGTCAGCACCCAGGTGGTGGCTACCGAGCCCTTGGGCGAGGATGTGGCGAAAGCGCTGTTCCCAACCGATGTCTGTGTGGAGGATGCCAATTACATCCTCGATTATTACCGTCTGACCGCCGACCGGCGACTGCTGTTCGGCGGCGGCACGGTCTACGGCGGCGGCGAACCGGCCGACATCGTCACCAAACTGCGTCCGCGTATCCGGCGGGTTTTCCCGCAACTGGCCGATGTGCGGATCGGCTTCGCCTGGAGCGGCGACTTCGCCCTGACGTTGGCCCGCGTCCCGCATTTCGGACGCCTGCACGGCACGGTCTACTTCGCCCATGGTTACAGCGGTCATGGAGTGACGACGACGCATCTCGCCGGCCGGCTGATCGCCGAGGCGCTTGATGGCGACGCCACGCGCTTCGACGCCTTCGCCAATTTGCCGTACTACCCGTTTCCGGGCGGGCGGTTGCTGCGCGTGCCGCTCACCGTGCTGGGAGCTTGGTGGTACATGCTGCGCGACAGGCTGGGTGTGTGACGGCCGAGCCTGCCGAGTGCGACAAAAGGGTCTCCCCAAACCATCGGGCGTAGGTACCCCAAGAATATTTTAGTATGCTATAGCCCATATGGTACATGCGGTGAAAACAGGACCCTCCATAATATCTGCATAACAGGATAATGCAGTGGGGGTGAGCAAATGGGGTTGTGAAATGCAAATACCCTCGTTTTTCGATCAACTCATTAAAGACGCCGAAGATCTCGGGGGCGGGATAACTATTTTTGACCCAAATGATCGATTGGTGTTTATCAATCAATACATGAGAATGCGCTATGACTTCATGGAATTTTCAGAAGATACAAATTTTGAAAATATATTCTGGTCCAGTGTTTCCGCGCGAATGTATACGGACGCTGAAATATACAGCGATCCGCATACCCACCTGAGGGTTTCGCGCAAAATAAGAAAACAAGCGTTGGAGCTGAAGTTTTTCCGACCCTGCTCCGATGGCCGCACCTTGCTTTGTTTGCACAGAGGATTGCCAAACGGCTGGAATTGCCAAATCAGAGTGCATGTCAATGATGTCGAGCAGCCTTTTGCTGGTTTTGGAGGTGGACCAGCCGTTCCAAAAATTATCTCGGATCAAGATAACAATCTTTCAGATATCAGAGAAATACAGAAATTAAAGCAACGAAATTTTCAAATGCGTCAAACTATAGATCTTGTTCCTTTTGGTATTGCCACTGTGTCTTTCGATGGTGAGGTGATCGACCTCAACAGACGCATGGGGGATATCCTGCGGGAAAAGAATGGGCTGTTGGTCAGAGATGGCCGCCTCACGGCCAGCGACAATAGCGATGCCATACATCTCAAGGGAGTCATCAGAAAGTGTGCCTCAAGCGAAGAGGGAAAAGGCAGGAGAGTAGCGCTCATCAATCGGCCCAGAGGCGGTGATCCCTATGTTGTCGCCGTGTCATCCGGTCGACCCCATGGCGTTGGAACGGAACGGGAAAGCCAAGCCAACTGCGCCATCGTCTTCGTATCCAACACGGAAGGGGAAGGTGTGGCGCCAACGGAAATTCTGACCGCGCTGTATCAATTAACTCCCTCTGAGGCCCGCGTCGTCACGGAAATCGGTTGTGGAAAGACGCCCGATGACCTCGCCGATGAGACAGGCAGAAGTATCGGGACCATCCGAAATCAAATCAAGGCCGCCATGGCTAAGATCGGGTTGGACCGGCAGGTCCAACTCGTAAGGCTTCTGATGAAAATCGGAAGCATTGTCGGGAGGAATTGACGTCGGCGGACCGGCGGCTCGACCTCCCAACCAGCCCTCATGGGCATTAACTGGAAGAGAGAGTAGCCAAATGGTTGACGTTACCCTGGCCTGCAAGCAAATTCATAACCTTGATCTTGGCGGCGTACGCAAGGCTCTGATCGAGAGGGACGGGATGCCGGCCCCTCAGGCCGAAAAAGCGCTGACTTTGTACCGCGCTTTCCTGGAGCTGGCCGCTCGTCATCCCGATGATCATGTGGCCCCGCCGACGCTCGCCGACTTGGCGTGGCATCACCACATGCTGGATTCTCAGCGTTACTTCCGCGATTGCCACGCTATTTTCGGCGGCTATCTCCATCACGATCCGCATGTGTTCGGAACCGACGACTTCCGCCAATCCTGGGCGCGCACCCGCGATCTGTTCCGTCAGCACTTCGGCGTGATCCTGGAAGAGAATCCGGATGTCGCCGGTACCGGCGATACGGCGCCCAGTCTGTGCTACGTCGCCGGTATTGCCGAGTTGGCGCCCAGCCTGTGCTATGTCGCCGGCATCACGCCATTCGAGCGCGCGGTGGCCTGATCCTTACGGTACCGGGGGCGTTTGGTCCAATCGCCCCCGGTATCGTCAGGGGCGCTCGATCCGAAGGTGGCGGCTCGGGTGCAGGTCGCTGGGGTTGTCTTGCCAGCCCTTGACGTGGTCCGCCACCAGATGGCGGGAAGAGAAGAAGAACAGCGGGATGACCGGGCTGTCGGCGATCAGCCTCTCCTCGGCCATCCGCAGAGTTTGGCTTCGGCTTTCCGCTTCCGGCATCGTGGCGGCCCGCGCCAGCAGGTCGTCGTAGACCGGGTCGGCGTAGGACGGCACATTCCCTCCTTCCTGGTCGGAGCGAAAGGTTTCCAGGAAGGCCAGGGGATCGTTGTAGATGGCCACCAGCCGGTCACGGGCGAGATCCTTGTACGTCCGGTCCTTCCGATCGTTCAGGAAAAGCTTCCACTCCCGGTTCGTGGTTGTCGCGTGGACGCCCAGCTTTTCCCGCCACATGGCGGCGAGCGCCATCGCCACGCGCTTGTGGTTTTCGCTGCTGTTGAACAGCAATTCCACTTTCAGCGGCTTGCCAGGTCCATAGCCGGCTTCCGCCAGCATCCGGCGCGCCAGGGCGTCGCGGTCGGCCTGCATCAGGCGGGCCTGATCCGGTGCCGGCGGTTCGTAGCCGGCGGTTCCCGGCGGTACGATGCCATAGGCCGGAACCTCGCCCCCTTGCAGAATTTTCTCGACGAGAAGGTCGCGATCGATGGCCAGCGACAGCGCTCGGCGAAGCTTAGGCGCATTGCGCCAGGGCTCATGGCGCAGATTGAAGCCGTAGAAATAAACGCCGAGAGTCGGGGCGGAATGGAATTGGCCGCCGAACGTCTGCCGGACCCAGGGAATCTGAGCGCTGGGAACGTCGCCGGTGATGTCCAGTTCGCCGGCCCGATAACGCCGCAGTTCGGCGTTCTGGTCGTCGATGGGGTAGTAGTAGACGGCATCGAGGTGGATCTGGTCGGCACTGTGGAAATGCGGGTTACGGGCCAGCTTGATGTGGGAATGCGGCACATGCTCGGCCAGGACGAAGGGCCCGTTGCCGACGAAGTGCTCGGGTCGGATGAACGCCGGTCCATGGGCCGTGTAAGCCGCTTCCTGGATGGGGAAGGTTACGTGATGGATGAGAATCGACGGAAAGTGCGGTGCCGGGTGGTGCAGGGTGACGCGCAAGGTGCGATCATCCAGCGCCTCGACGCCGAGCTTGGATCGGTCCGTCTCCTTCCCTTCCGCGATGGCCTTGGCGTTAAGGATGGGCCACAGCAGGGCGATGTAGGGGGACGCGGTTTCCGGCGCCACGGCGCGGCGCCAGGAAAAGACGAAGTCGCGGGCCGTCACCGGCGCACCGTCGGACCATTTGGCATCCCGTCTCAAGCTGAAGGTGTAGACCCGGCCATCCTCGGAAATCGCCCAGCTCTCCGCGACGCCCGGCACCGGCTCTCCGGAGGCCGAGGAGGTCAGCAAGCCCTCGAACAGATCAAGTTCGATATAGTACTCGGGCAGGGTGGCGGATTTGTGGACGTCGAGCGTTTCGGGCTCGACCAGGGCGCCCCGGCGCAAGACCACATCGGCCCAAGCCAGGGTGGGAGCGGAACAGATCAGTAAAGTGAGGAAAAACCTCACCAGGAGCCGCCGGCAGCGCATGTTGGGAAACGTTCAGGTCGATGTGAGAGAATGAATAGAACTATATGTAACAGTTAATCCGATGACAAGATGGCGGGGTTGGGCAACATAAGAACTCGGGGGCAAAGGGCCTGGACCACGCGCCGATCATGGGAAACGATGATCAGCGAGAGGCCGGATTGCCGTTGGCGCGCGAGCAGCTTTCCGATGATCCATTCCTGGGTGACGGCATCCAGCGCCGATGTGGGCTCATCGCAGATGACCAGACGGGGATCGGAGATCAAGGCGCGGGCCAATGTCACCCGCTGGGCCTCGCCGCCCGACAACTGGCGGGGGAAGCGGCGGGCCATCTCTTCCGGCAGGCCGCAGTCCGCCAGGATCGCGTTCACCCGCGCCCGCCGCTCGGCGGAGGGCAGGGCCAGGAGCGGCTCCCCGACGCTGGTGCCGACCGTCATTCGGGGGTCCAGGGCGCCCACGGGGTCCTGGAACACCATCGGCGCCTGACGGCGGAAGGCGCGCACGTCCGGTTCCGGCCGCCCGGCCATGTCGCGCCCTTGCCACAGGACCCGACCGCCCTCATGGGGCACGAAGCGGAGGATGGCTCGCGCCAACGTCGTTTTGCCGGACCCGGACGCGCCGACGATCCCCAGCGACTCACCGGCGGCGAGGTCGAAGCTGACGCCGTCGAGTACCGTCCGCCGGACGATCTTTCCCCACCATCCCCGGCGGATGGCATACGCTACCCGCAGTTCGCGGACCGACAACAGGGGCGGCTCCGGCTCGTTCATGGCGGCAGCTCATGGCCAGCCGCCGCCAGCAGCCTTCGCGTGCAGAGATGGCGAGGGGCTTGAAACAGGTCACGGGTGGGGGACGCCTCGACCAGACGGCCCGATTGCATCACCATCACCCGGTCGGCCAGCCCGGCCACCACCTCCAGGTCGTGGGAGATCAGCAGGAACGCCGTGCCGTGCCGGTTCTTGAGGTCGCGCAGCAGGTCGAGAATGGCGGTCTGGGTGGAGGCATCGAGCCCCGTCGTCGGCTCGTCGACGATCACCAAATCGGGTTGGCAGGACAACGCCATGGCGATCGCCACCCGCTGACGCATGCCGCCGGACAATTCGTGCGGGGGATGGTCGAAGCGGCGGGCGGCCTCGGGCAGGCGGACCCGCTCCAGCATGGCGATGGCCTGGACGCGTGCTTGGGCAGCATCGAGACCGCGGTGGTGTCGCAACATCTCGATCATCGGCGCGCCGATGGACCGATAGGGGTTGAGCGCCGCCGTGGTGTTCTGCGGGACGAAGCCGATCCGCGCCCCCCGTATCCGGTTCAGCCGGTCTGCCGGCAGGCCCAGCAATTCCTGGCCTCGAAAGCGGACGCTGCCGCCGATGTGTCCGCCCAATCCCAGGAGCGCCTGCGCGGTCTGGCTTTTGCCGGCCCCCGAGGGACCGACGAGGGCGACGGTTTCCCCATGGTCGATGGTGAATCCGACGGCATGGGCCACCGTCCGCGCGCCCAGGCGCACCGAGAGATTGGTGACCGCCAGCAACGGCGCCGGTTCCGGCACCGGGGTCGGCACCGGGTGGTGTTCCGGCTTTTGTGGGGGCGGGACGGCGGGGCGCATGCCCTCGCCGAGGGCCGTCAGGCACAAGAGGGTGATAGTGAGGAAACCGGCGGGGAAGGCCAGCACCCAGGGAGCGGCTTCCAGGACTCCGGCGCCCTCGTTGATCAGATGGCCCCAACTGGTGGCGGGCTCGGCAGGTCCCAGGCCGAGGAAACTGAGATAGGATTCCAGAAGGATGGCGCGGGGCACCGTCAGCGTCGCGTAAGCGGTCACCGGGCCCGCCAGATTGGGCAGGATATGGCGGCGCAGGATGGCGCCCCGCCCCAGCCCGCAGCATCGCGCCGCGTCGATGTAAGGCTGAGTCTTCAAAGACAGAGTCTGGCCCCGGACGATGCGGGCCATGTCCAGCCACTCGACGGCGCCGATGGCCAGCAGGACCAGCAGGAGATGGCGGCCGAAGAAGACGGTGAGCAGGATGGCGAGGAAGGGAAAGGGCAGGCCGTAGAGGACATCGACGATCCGCATCATCAGCGCGTCGCCGCGTCCCCCCAGGAAACCGGACGCCATGCCCCAGCCCGCGCCGATCACCACGCTGACCAGGGTGGCGGCGAGCCCGACGGTCAGCGAGACGCGCCCGCCCTCCAGGGTCCGGACCAGCAGGTCGTGGCCGTTGGCGTCCGTGCCGAACCATAGGCCGGCATCGGTGTTGGGTGGGGCCAGCATGTGATCCCAGAAGACGGTCCCGCCGTCGTGGGGCAAAGCCCAGGGGCCGGCAAGGCAAGCAACGCCGACCAGCAGGACGACGGTCAGACTGGCGATGGTGCCGGGCGCGCGCATCAATCGGGCCGCACGCGCGGGTCAAGCCACCCATGGAGGAGGTCGACCGCTAAATTGAACAGGATTATCAGCGTGCCGTACAGCATTACCACCCCCATCACCAGTGTGTAGTCGCGGTTCATGGCTCCCTG
>DASPMK010000023.1:0-4677 GCA_035627075.1 Azospirillaceae bacterium | reverse complement strand
GGATCAGGCCTTTTTGCCAGGCGAAGCCGAGGGTGAACAGGTTGGCGGCGATGCTGTCGCCCATCAGCGCGGTGGCGAGCTGGGTGGCGTCGAGCGTCCAGACCGCCTCGCCATGGGTGTTGCCGCACGCCTTGCGGATGTCGGCCACCATGTCGGCAACGGGGATGATCAGGTTGGGGTTGCGGGTGAAGTCGGCGGTGATGGCGGGGTGGTCGTTGATCACCGCGCGGGTGACGCCGGGAGCCATCTTGGAAAGGGCGTCTCCCGCCGCCGCCACCACGAGGTCGCAGCCCAGCACCACATGGGCCGCCCCGGCGGCGATGCGCACGGCGTGAAGATCTTCCGGGGTGCGGCCGATGCGGACATGGCTGGTGACGGCGCCACCTTTCTGGGCCAGCCCGGTCATGTCGAGGATGGAGACGCCCTTGCCCTCGATATGGGCGGCCATGCCGAGCAGGGCGCCGATGGTCACCACGCCGGTGCCGCCGACGCCGGTGACGTAGATGTTCACCGGGTGGTCGAGGGTCGGTGGGATGGGCTCGGGCAGGGATGCCGCGGGGTCGCCGCCGTTGGCGCGGGGCTGCGGCTTCTTCAGGGCGCCGCCCTCCACGGTGACGAAGGAGGGGCAGAAGCCTTTGAGGCAGGAATAGTCCTTGTTGCAGGTGGATTGGTCGATCTGGCGCTTGCGGCCGAACTCGGTTTCCACCGGCACGATAGAGACGCAGTTGGATTTGGCGGAACAGTCGCCGCAGCCCTCGCACACCATCTCGTTGATAAAGACGCGCTTGGGCGGGTCGATCATCTGGCCGCGCTTGCGGCGGCGGCGCTTTTCGGCGGCGCAGGTCTGGTCGTAGATCAGCACCGTCACCCCTTCGACCTCCCGCAGTTCCTTCTGCACGCGGTCGAGGTGGTCGCGGTGCTCGACGGCGACGAAGGGGGCCAGGCCGGAGGACGCGTCGTATTTTTCCGGCTGGTCGGAGACGACGGCGATGCGGCGCACCCCCTCGGCCGCCAGTTGGCGGGTGATGGCGGGGACGGTGAGGGTGCTGTCCAGCGGCTGGCCGCCGGTCATGGCGACGGCGTCGTTGAACAACAGCTTATAGGTGATGTTGACGCCGGCCGACACGGCGGCGCGGATCGCCAGGATGCCGGAGTGCTGGTAGGTGCCGTCGCCCAGGTTGGCAAAGACGTGGTTTTCCTCGGTGAAGGCGGCTTGGCCGATCCATGGCACGCCTTCGCCGCCCATCTGGGTGAAGGTTTCGGTGCGCCGGGGCATCCAGGTCGCCATGTAGTGACAGCCGATG
The DNA here is from genome assembly GCA_035627075.1 of Azospirillaceae bacterium. Lineage (GTDB taxonomy): Bacteria > Pseudomonadota > Alphaproteobacteria > Azospirillales > Azospirillaceae > DASPMK01. Next base: position 3,373 of record DASPMK010000023.1, on the reverse strand, counting down.
CCGGCCAGCGCGCGGCTGCCCTCGGGCACCTGGGTGGAGGTGTTGTGCGGGCAGCCCGAGCAGAAGGTGGGGGTGCGGACGATGCGGGCCTTGTGGGACTTCTGCCGCTCATGCTCCTCCAGAAATTTGACGCGGGCGGCGAGGCGGTCGTTGGCGTGGTACTGGAGCAGGCGGCGGCCGATCACCACGGCGATCTGGGCCGGCGACAACTCGCCATAGGAGGGGAGCTGCCACTGGGCGGCCTCGTCGAACTTGCCGGTGACCTTGGGGCGGACGTCGGGGTGCCAGTTGTAAAGCTGTTCCTTCATCTGGTTTTCGATGAGGGCGCGCTTTTCCTCCACCACCAGGATTTCGTCGAGGCCGTGGGCAAAATGGCGCACGCCCTCGCGCTCCAAGGGCCAGGGCATGCCCACTTTGTAGACGGTCAGGCCGAGGTCGGCGGCCATCGCCGGAGGAATGTCAAGTTCGTCCAGCGCCTGCATGACGTCGAGGTAGGACTTGCCGGTGGTGACGATGCCGAGGCGCGGGCGGGGGCTTGATATCACCACGCGGTCGAGGTGATTGACGCGGGCGAAGGCCAGGGCGGCGTAAAGCTTGTGCTTCATCAGCCGCTCTTCCTGGTCGAGCGGCGGGTCGGGCCAGCGGATGTTGAGGCCGCCGGGCGGCATGGGAAAGTCGGTGGGGGTGACGATGTCCACACGGGATGGATCGACGGTGACGCTGGCCGAGCTGTCCACCGTTTCGGCGATGGTCTTGAACGCCACCCAGCAGCCGGACCAGCGCGACAAGGCCCAGCCGATCAGCCCGTAGTCGAGGATTTCCTGCACGCCCGCCGGGTTCAGCACCGGGATCATGGCATGGATGAACATATGCTCCGACTGGTGGGGGAAGGTGGAGGATTTGCAGGCGTGGTCATCGCCGGCCAGCAGCAGCACGCCGCCATGCTTCGAGGTGCCGGCGCCGTTGGCGTGCTTCAGCACGTCGCCGGAGCGGTCGACGCCCGGACCCTTGCCGTACCACAGGGCGAAGACGCCATCGTACCGGGCGCCCTTGAACAGGTTGACCTGCTGGCTGCCCCAGACGGAGGTGGCGGCGAGATCCTCGTTCAGACCGGGTTGGAAATGAATATGGTTTCGGTCCAGGAACGGTCCGGCTTGCCACAGGGTTTTATCCAGGCCACCCAAGGGGGAACCACGATAGCCGGAGATGAAGCCGGCGGTGTTGAGTCCAAGGGCGGCATCCCGTTGCCGCTGCATCATCGGCAGGCGCGCCAGCGCCTGGATGCCGGTCAGGAATACCCGGCCTTTCTCAAGAGCATACTTGTCGTTCAGAGAAACCTTGGCAAGCGATACGGCGGCAAGAGCCATGGTCGTCCCTCCCTCCAGGGTCGAAGGGGCGGCTTTGCGGTCTTTGCCTGATTGTTGGCCTGCCCCACTTAAAAACTGTGGTGGGCAAGGGTTGGGAACAATTGCGAATGGGGAGGTAAGCGCAAAAAGCAACGACGCTGCCGGTGTTTCTGGCGCGTGCTAAGAAAAGTTCGCTAATCCTGGTGCGGGCGTTCGATCAGCATAATCCGCAGGTCGCGATTGGGCGTAAAGGCGTCGCGCTCCCACACCCAGGTGGTGGGGCCGGTCTTGCGCAGGCCGTCGAGGCAGACCGAGAGCAGCCGGCCCGCGTCGCCCTTGTCCAGCGTCAGCCGGAAGCGGCCGATCGGCCCGGCCCAGTTGGCGCCGGTCTTCAGGACGTAGTCGATGAGGGTGGCGCGCACGGAGCCTTCCGCCGGGAGACGGCGGGCGATGGCCTTTTTCGTGCCCGGGTCCAGGCAGTAGTCCGCCCAGGCTTGATCGGACGCGAGGTCTTCGGCGGCGATCCAGTTGCCGCCGACCACGGGGACATAGCGATGCTCGACTACCACGGTGCGGCCCGGTGGAAACGTCTGGGTCCAGGTGAAGGCGGTCTTGAGCGTCCACTTCGGGAAGTAGTCGCTGACGTCGCCGGGCCCGAGAATGCCCTGCTTCACCAGGGCTTGTCGGGTTTTCGCGGGCAGGGCCTCGATGCGTTGGTCGAGATCGGGGTCGGTGCTGAAGCGGGAGAGCGGCAGGCCGTGGCGCTTCAAGAGGTCGGTGATCTCCACCGTGCCCAGGTAGGCGCGGGCGTCCAGGCGCGGTGCGATGGGCTTGCCGTCCACGGTCGCGGCGAAGCCGACGAAGTTGTCGGCCGGCATGCCGTCGGGGGGCCAGATCGGCCAGTCGGTGGCGTGGTCGACGTCGGGCAGGGGAAAGGCGATGAGGGCTTCGACCGGCGTCGCGGCGTGGTTGCGAAATTCGTAACGGACGCGGATGGCGTCGGAGGCGATGCGCAGATCCTCCGACACCATCTCGACATCGGCGGACTTGAGGAAGACCAGACCGCCGGCGGCGCCGACGGCCATGGTGTCGTTGGCCGCCGCCGGCTCATCGGCCAGCAGCAGGGCCAGAAGGAGGAGGAGGAGGCGCATCGGGCTCACCGGAAATAGGCCGGCGGCCAGCCGGCGCGCACGCCGCAGAGTTGACGGTCGGGGTCGACGACGACGACGACGGTCGGCAGGACCACCACGCCGGTGAAGGTGTCCTCGTCCTCGGCATCGCGCCAGACGCCCCGCCGCGCATCGAAGCGCAGCGCATCGTGTTCAAGGGTGCAGCTATGGCCGTTGGAACCCGTGCTGATGACCTCGATCTTCAGGGTGCCTTGGCCAATGGTGACGATGGCGGCATCGGTGTGGCGGCCGATGGCGGCGGCGAGGCGGCGGGCCAGCGGCTGGTCGCGAAGGGCCTCGGGCAGCGCGAACGGCTTGAATTCGTAGGTTGCCGGGCCGGTGGGCGGCGGCGTCAGCAGTTCGCCCAGGCGGGCCTGATAGGCTTCGGCGATGCAGCCGTCATCGCCGCCGCAGGCGTTGCGGCGGGACAGGAACTTGGCTTGCGCCGGCTTGCCGGCCGCTTGCCACGCCTTGGCCATGGCGAGATCGAGGCCACGCAGCATGTTATGGGCGCAGATGGTCTTTTCGGTCGGCGTTGCCGCCTTTTCGCAGTTGAAGGACGGGGCGGTGAAGGGCCGCGCCGCCTTCCACGGGTCTGGCAGCAGGCCGATGTCGCGAAGCTGTTCCAGGTCGGCGCCGGTGAAGGACGTGGGCTGGCCGTCGCGATCGGGCGGCGGCTGGACCGTCACCGAGGTTACCCGCGCCGGCAGCGCCGCATCGAGGTTGGAGGCGAACAACACCGTCTTGTCGAGGATGGCGCCGTCCATCCTGGCCCCGGACAGCCAGACCGGCCGCGACAGGTCGGCGCCGGTCAGGTCGGCGCCGGTCAGGTCCAGCGGCATTTCGCCCATGCGCCAG
>DASPMK010000022.1:0-5011 GCA_035627075.1 Azospirillaceae bacterium | reverse complement strand
CGTGAACGCCGTCGGCGTCGATCTCAACACCGCATCGGTGCCGCTGCTCGCCCGCGTGTCGGGCCTGTCCGAGACGGTCGCCCGCAACATCGTCGAGTACCGCGACCACAACGGCGCCTTCCGCTCGCGCCAACAGCTGTTGGAAGTGTCGCGGCTGGGGCCGAAGACCTTCGAGCAGGCGGCCGGTTTCCTGCGCATCCTGGGCGGCGAAAACCCGCTGGATACCTCCTCCGTCCACCCCGAAGCCTACCCGGTGGTCGAGCGCATCCTGAAGAAGACTGGCAAGGAGCTGGGCAGCATCATCGGTGATGCCCGTTTCCTGCGCGCCCTGCACCCGGAAGACTTCACCGACTCGCGGTTCGGCGTGCCCACCGTCGCCGACATCCTGGCCGAACTGGAAAAGCCCGGCCGCGATCCGCGCCCCGAGTTCAAGACCGCCGCCTTCAAGGAAGGCGTGGAGGAGATGAAGGACCTCCAACCCGGCATGGTGCTGGAGGGTGTCGTCACCAATGTCACCGCCTTCGGCGCCTTCGTCGATATCGGCGTCCATCAGGACGGTCTCGTCCACATCTCCCAGCTCGCCAGCAAGTTCGTCAAGGACCCGCACACCGTGGCGAAGGCGGGCGATATCGTGAAGGTGAAGGTGCTGGAGGTGGACCTGCCGCGCAAACGGATCGGTCTCACCATGCGCCTGGACGAGCAGGCCGCTCCGGCGCCCAAGGGCAGCCAGCCGCGCTCCGAACGGCCGGCGGCGAAACCTCAGCAGCATTCCCCCAGACCGACCAGGCCGGCGAACCATAAGGCGGCGGACACTGGCAGCGCGCTGGCGGAGGCCTTCGCCCGGGCGATGAAGTCCAAGGGCTGAGCGCCCGTACCGGCCAGCAGGGGGAAACTGCCCCCCCCCGCCCCCGTTCACGCGCGCGACCGGGGGTGGTATGTCTGGGCATATAACAGCCCGCCAGCAACGAGAGCCCCATGGTCACCGTCGCCGAAGCCCTGCATATCGCCGCGACCCACCACCAGCAAGGCCGGCTCGATCAGGCCCACGGTATCTACGAGAAGGTGCTTGAGGTCGATCCAGGCAACGGTGATGCCCTCTACCTCCTTGGTATTCTGTATCGAGCGCAAAAACATTTCGATCAGGCAACAGACCTTCTCCGCCGCGCCATCACCGTGACGCCGGATCGCGCCGTCAATCACAGTGCCCTGGGCAACGCCCTGCGTGATCAAGGCAAATTGGAGGAGGCCATCGCGGCCTTCCGCGCGGCCGCCGATCTTGATCCCGGCTTCGTCATCGCCCTCGACAGTCTTGCCGTGGCCAACTTCGCCCTGGGGCGGATGGCGGAGGTGGAACGAGCCTATCGGGAACTGGTTGCCCAACAGCCCAGCTATGCCATCGCCTGGCAGGGATTGGGCGTCGTCCTGAAGCGGCAGAACCGCGCCGCCGAAGCTATCGAAGCCTACGACCGGGCGTTGGCGCTCGACCCCGGCAACGCCTTGACGCACTATTACCGCGCCCTGGCGCTGAACGTCCTGGATCGTTGCGACGAGGCTTTTGACAGCTATCGCCACGCCATTGTCCTCAAGCCGGACATGGCCGACGCCTACATCAACGTCGCCCACCATTTCCAGGATCATCGCCGGCTGGACGAAGCGCGGCTCTTCTATGAAAAAGCCATCGCGCTGGAGCCCGACTCCAGCGATGTCCACTCCAACCTGATGCTGACGGCACAGTATCTTCCGGGCGCCTCGCTGGATTGGCTGCACCATATTCACCGGCGATGGAACGACCGCCACGGCGCCCCGCTCAAATCCACATGGCAGCCTTTCGCCAACACGCCCACCCCGGAGCGACGGCTGCGGATCGGCTTCATATCGGCCGACCTCGGGCGGCATCCCGTCGGCTACTTCATGGCGCGGGTGCTAAGGCACCTGGACGCGGCTCAGACCGAAATCTTCATCTACTCCGACCGCGTCGGGCCGGGCGCCACCACGCGGCGGGTCCCCGATCCCGCCGGGCGCGACGGCATGACCGACCATCTTCAGAGCCTCGCCCACCACTGGTGCGACAGCGTTGGCCTGAACGCGGGAGAGTTGGCCGAAAGGGTGCGGGCCGACGGCATCGACATCCTGTTCGATCTGTCGGGCCACACCGCCAACAACCGCCTGATCGTCTTCGCGCGCAAGCCTGCGCCGATCCAGATCACCTGGGCCGGCTATGTCGGCACCACCGGGTTGGAAGCGATGGACTACCTGATCGCCGACCGGTTCCATGTGCCGCCGGAGCACGATCGGTACATGCACGAAAAAGTGATCCGTCTGCCCGACGGCTATATCTGCTACCAACCACCGGCTTACGATCTCCCGGTCGGCCCCCTACCGGCGCTGGAGCGTGGGCCGGTGACCTTCGGGGCCTACAACAACCCCACCAAGCTGATGCCGGAAACCATCGCGACCTGGGCGCGGATTCTGACGCGGGTGCCGTCGGCACGGCTGATCATGCGCTACCGGGGCCTGGAGAAGGGACGCATCCGCCGCTGGATCCAGGACACGTTTGCCGAGAATGGCGTCGAGACGAAGCGGGTGGAACTGCTCCAGGAACTTCCCCACGACCGGCTGATGGCGTCGTACGGCGAGGAGATCGACATCGCCCTCGACAGCTTCCCCTACTCCGGCGGTCTCACCACCTGCGAGGCCATGTGGATGGGGGTGCCGGTGGTGACACGGCCCGGCGACATCTTTGCCAGCCGTCATTCCTTCAGCCATCTGTCCAACGTCGGCCTGACGGAAACCATCGCCCGCGATCTGGATGAATACGTGGACATTGCCGTGTCCCTGGCCACCGACCTGCCGCGTCTGGCCGCGATTCGCGCCGGTCTGCGCAACCGCATGGCGGCGTCCCCCTTGTGCGACGGCGAGCGCTTCGCCCGCAATTTTGAAGCCGCCATGCGCCAGATCTGGCGCGATTGGTGCGCCGGCATGTGACGTCGGGCAACGCCAGGAAACGTGATGGCAACGGGGAGGCAACATCGCGTTAACGGATAACGTCTTGGTTCACCGGGGATTTGTTCTGGAAGTTAACCGGCGGACAGGAAAACCGGTTGATGTTGCCTGATGGCGAGGCAGCACGGACTCGATATCTTGATCCCCCCACGTTAGCACAAGCGGGAACATTCTCAAATCGACGTGGCGCCGCGGCGTACCGCCTCAAGGGCCGCCTGCGCGCGTGCCTCGGGGCCGTGGCCGTGGCCGTGACCGCCGATGGCCGGCAGTGAGTCGAAATCACCGCGCAACGCCTTCAGTGCGAAACGCTCCTCATCGATTTCGGCGGCGGTACGCACACCGCGCCGACGAAAGACTTCCACCGGCGGGCACCAGCCCTGAATGGCGTGCTGAAGCAGGAACGCCGCCACGGTCATCGGCAGGACCAGCCAACGCCGGTCGACCGTCGCCGCCAGGATCAGCCCGCCGAGCGACAGGCCTGCGGCGTTGGTTTCCAGCACCCGCTCGATATCCCACTCCTGGTCAAGCTCCCAGAGGCGGCGATCGATGGCTTCCGGGTGGGCGGCGTGCCAGGAAACCCGCTCTTCGGTCGCCTTGCGGATACGCCGGTTGGTGATGGGCGGCGAGTACCGCTCGACCCGGTGCATCGTGTCGGGCATGGCGACCATGGCGGGTTCCTCCTCCTGCGGGACTCAAGCCGACCAACAGCCGGCACCAGGAAGCCGTTCCCCCCGCTGAAAATGAAGAAGGGGGCCGTGGAGCCCCCTTTTCCGCATTGTCTTGGTTCCAGGCGACCTCAGTCCGAGATCACCGGCGGGTCCATGTCCTGGTCCCAGTTCTTGTCGGGAGCCGGGACCTTTTCCAGCCACTTCTCGATCAGAATGACGTGACCGGCTTCCTCGTCCGCGAACTCGCGGGCCAGCTTGGCAACCGCCGCGTCCTTGGTTTCGGCGGCAACCGAGGCGTAGTAGCGGTTGCCCTGCTCCTCGGCAGCCAGCGCCAGCTTCAGCGCGTGGAAAGGCTTCATCAGGTAATGAGCGCCTTCGAAAGCCGCGTTTTCCGGAGCTTCCTTGGAGGTCCACACGAAGTCCCACGGCGCAATGTGCGGCAGGTCCAAGCTAAGCTCCTTGGCCTTCTCATTGACCTCGGCCGCGTGCATGCGGGAGAACTTGCCCAACTCACGGAAGAGGCCCGCGACCTCTTTGTTATTGTGAGCCTCCATGCTGTCGGCCAGATCCTCGTAGCGCTCCGCCGCCTCGTTCTCCAGAGAGAGGGCGTGGGCCAGGAACATCTGAACGTTGGCGGAACCGCTCGACACCGCGCTCATACCACGAACTCCTTCTCAATGTCGGCAACCGTCGCCGTGGCGGCGGGGGACGGCTGGAACGGACGGCGGTTGCCGGCCAGGAAGATGCCCAGGCCGAAGCCGTCGTCGTCCAGCAGGTTGCGCGCGGCCTCGCGCGGGTCGGTGGCCGGATCGCGGCCGTAAGGATGCACCGCATTCTTCCAGTCGCGCTGTTCGGGCCGGAAGGTGACGCAGGGGCTGAGCACATGGATCACCGAGAAGCCCGGATGCTTGATGCCCAGGGAAATCAGGCGAGCCACCTCGTTCGGGTCACCGGCGAAGCCGCGGGCGATGAAGTTGGCGCCGCACGCCAGCGCCAGCGATATCGGCTGGATCGGGTTGATGCCGGTGCCCTGAGGGGTCAGCTTGGACTTGGTCCAATCCGGGTCGGTGGTCGGCGAGGCCTGCCCCTTGGTCATGCCGTAGACCTGGTTGTCCATGACCACGTAGGTCATGTCGACATTGCGCCGGCAGGCGTGCAGGAAGTGACCGCCGCCGATGGAGAAGCCGTCGCCGTCGCCGCCGGTGACCACCACGGTGAGGTCGGGACGGGCCACCTTCAGACCGGCCGCCGCCGGCAGGGCACGGCCGTGAATGCCGTGATAGCCGTAGACGTTGGTATAGGCCGGGATGCGCGACGAGCAGCCGATGCCCGAGACCACA
>DASPMK010000021.1:0-3683 GCA_035627075.1 Azospirillaceae bacterium | reverse complement strand
GGAAGGTAAGACCGGCTGCCGCCAAGACCGCCGCCCGAACCTTGGGTCGGTGGGGGAGTGCCAGCGTTCCGGCTGCCAGCGCTCCGGCGATCACATACGGCCAGCGCTGCCAAATGCACAGTATGCAAGGCTGCAGGCCGATGACGAATTGGAAGAACAACGCCGCCCCCAGCACACCGAGGCTGGCGGCGATGATGGCGAGTGCGGGGAGGCGGGGCTGGTTGAGGCTCAGGTCCATGGCGCTGATATACCCCGCCGATCGCCGCGCGCCAAGACGCGGCGGCAAAGCTTTGTGTGTCCGCCGTCGAAAAGGTTTTGACCCAGCCGACAAGGTGAGTATGATCGCCGCCTAGTGCCCCAGTGGCGGAATTGGTAGACGCGGCAGACTCAAAATCTGTTGCTGGTAACAGCGTGCTGGTTCGAGTCCGGCCTGGGGCACCAATCCTTTCAATAAGTTACTGACACTCGTCCTCGGTATCCAAGGTGGTAGAAAGATGCGCGTCACCAGCGCGTCACCACCAGGAAAGAGGTGGCCTCGGTCCGGTATCCCGCCAAAACCGGAGGGGTCAGCGCCCTCGCTCTCAATTTAGCCTTTCAATGCCGTTTGGTGCCATCGATCGGGAAAGCCGTGTCCAAGGGGATCATCGCGCCTTGGGCGGACGCCCGCGCTTTCGAGGCGTAGGGATGACCGGGGCGGTGGGCGTCGTCATCTCCTTGACGGCGTTGGCTTGGCGCCGGCGGAAGAAGTCGATCAGGGTCTTTTTCGAGATGTACCGGCGACCGTCCAGCCCCTTGAACCAGGGGATCTGCTTACGGTCGAACCATCCGATGACCTGGGCCTTCGTCGGTCGCCCGAAGCCAAGATCGGCCATCACGGAGACGACGCCGTCAACATCGAGATAGATGTCACCGGCCGGTGGGGTGGCGGCATCGTTCACAGGAGGGGTAGGGGGAGTGGTCATGGTCGACATTCCAACTTCACACGTTCAACGACTTCCAGGCAGACCACACCGCTAAGTGGGTCAATTACCGCAACCGGATCAGAACGTCACCATCGGCACTTTCGGCGCTGGTCGTAGCGTAACCGATCGGGACATTGCTGTCCGCTGATGTGGTTACGCTCTTGACCGAAGCGTCCCAATAGGCGGGCTGGCCGACGGTGAAGACGTCGCCGAGCTTCTTCGGCAACTCGAAAACGCCCCGCGTGAGGATGGTCACGTCCTCCCCGTTTTCCGCGCCATGTGAGGCGACACCGATCATGTCCCCGACCTGGACAAGGTCGCCGGACAGGACATCCGCAGGGGCCGGAATGGTCAGGCTGTCGCCCATCTGGACAAAGTTCCTCATCGTTAGATTCCCTTGCTGGTCGACGCAAACGCCATCCGCCTGCGTCGCGATTGATGCTCCTGAAGCTGGCGAAGTCGGTCGCGTTCGGCGTAAAGGGATCGAAGATCAGCCCGGCGAAGCCGTCGCCCTTGGAATTCGTACTCCTGGCCCCGCTCTTCGATGGCCTCGATAGCCGCTTCCACGGCCTCAATCCGTTGATCAACCGACTTCGCCATGACGATCAGCCGGGAGCGCTGCCAGGGTTGCGGTAGGCGCCGCGCCAGTCGACCGCACCCGCGCCGAAGTCCAGGCGGACCTTGATTTCGACCCCGTCGACATCGAAGCCGGCGCGCGTCTCGGTTTGGGGGCCAGGCTCGTTCTCCAAGTAGGAGTATTCCAGAACCTCAACCTGTTCCGGATCGGCGAAGAGGTACCAAGCCGACTCCGACTTGGTGTCAAGCCGGGGGTCGACGGCGATGGTCAGGGTCCCCGCCAACGGATTCGTGTCATCGGCCTTGGCGGCGTAAATCTGCGCCATGACCTTTTCGGCGGCGGTTTCCAGCGCCGCGGGCACCAGGATAAACCGGGGGGCGGCGTTGATCGGCGTCTTACCGTCCAGCCCTTTCATCCGGCGAAGGGCTGCGCGGCCATCGGACAGGCTGTCGACGGTCGGCGCGGCCCCGGTCCCGGCGAGATTGCCGTGGTTGGTATGGAACAAAGGCTTGCCGTCCGAGAGGGCGGGGCCGGCGCCCGACGCGGCGGTCAGCAGATCGACCAGGAAAGCGGCCTCGAATTCCGCCGCTGCCGCACCGACCCGGCGGGACAGGTCGGCGAAGGCGCCCAGGTCGTCGTTAACGATCGCTTGGCGCGTGACCCCGATGATCCGGCCGAAGGTGTCCAGGCGGTAGGACTCGCCGGCTTCGGCGAGCGCGCCGCGGGTGAATTCGCCGTTCTGCCCGACCTTCTTCAGGGCCGGGGCCTCGCCCAGCATCAGCTTTGATTTCGGCCGGAAGTCACGGGCGGTGGATTGGCGAGCTACCGCTTTGACGCCGGAAGGGGCCGCTTCATAGGCGGTGCGGAGCGTCCGGCCGACGGCATCGCCCAGCAGAAGCGGGAAGTCCGACGTCGAATGTAGGGCGCGGGTCACGATGGCTGCGCCGGTCAGGCCCGTTGTCGTGATCCCCCGGCCCCGAAGGCATTCCGCCGCCAGTTCCGGCAGCGTCCGGCCGATATAGGGCCGGGCGGGATCGGACGGACGGTGCGCCGGGTTCACCCGAGAGAACAGGGCTTCGCCCATGGCGCGGGCGCGAACCTCCGGGGCGTCGAAGGAGTCCCCGACGACGACGCGCGGCGCTGCCTCCGTCCGGATTTCCGGTGCGGAACGGTCGGCCATGGCGTCAAAGGCCGCGGCACGGGCCTCTTCCACGGTGGCGCCGCGCTGGATCAGGTCGGTGGCGAAGCTATCGCTCAAACCTGCGATGCGGGCGATATTGCGAATGTCCGCGTCCGTCCGCACCCGCGTCTGGACCGACGAGGCGGCATCCGGGGTGTGGACGTCCTAGTAAGACTGTCCGGGCATATGTGGCTCCTGGTTTCGGAACTTGGCGCCCCGGTCGGCCGGGATCGCCACGAGAGAAATTTCACGGGGCGTCCACCGCACAGCGGTACGGACCCGGCACCCCGTCCGGGGGTCGGTCTGGTCAGTCCACTCTTCGACTGTGTAGCCGACCGAAACGCGCTGGATGATTCCGTCACGGATGTCAGACCAGATGGGGGAGACGTCGTCGCGGCCGGACAGCTTGATCCGTGCTCGCGCTTCCCCGCCGACAATCCGGGCCGACTCGACGGCTCCCAGGATGTTCCGGATGGAGTGGGCGGCGTGATTGTCAAGGATCGGGGCGCCGATGAACGCGGTCAGATCGACGGCGTCGGGCGAAATGGTCAGGCGCTCCAGGTATTCGCCGTCGTAGTCCCGCCGTGGCACATCCGCCCCAGTCGAGAACACGACTTCGACGGAACGATCCGTGTCGTTGGCGGTCGATGGCGCTGTCGGCGCGCGCCGCGTGAAAAGATCATTCGTCGGACTGGTCATGTCCGGCCTCTTCGTTGTCGGGGGTGTCGGATGTTGCCGGGGCGGCTGGACGGGCGTCAGTCGACAGGGCAAGCCCAAGACGGTTGGCGCGTGCCAAGTCGGCGGCAATCTCCGCATCGACCTCTTCAACGTCGTAGCCAAGCCCGCTGACAACCTCGGCGCGGGACAAGAAGCCGGCACGGACCGCCGCAATCTTGGCGTTGACGTCCTTGATCGGATCTACCCATTCCGGGGCGTCCGGTATCCACTTCGCGGTGAGATACGG